>CALLFA010000212.1 GCA_937997635.1 uncultured Saprospiraceae bacterium
CTGTGTTATTTGGTCTCTGATTTATTTCCTATTTTATGGAATAAAATTAGACTGTTAATGATTGTACCTCACACTTCGAGAGAAAAAATTTTATCCAAATTAAAACGAAAGCGCGATTCCAATAAACCACTATTTATCGCAAGTGCAGGGAGTGGTCTTGTAGCACAATTGTTAGAGAAAGCTGGTGTCGACTGCATCAATACTTTTTCCGGCGCTAGATTACGGGCCAATGGTATGGGCACAATGGCAATGATGTGGCCCATATTAGATTCTAATAAACAAACGCTAGATTATACACGTGAAGACATCATGCCTGCGATAAAAGGAGATTCATTTGTCTGTGCTTGTTTGAATCCTAATGACCCACTAAAAGATATGCGTATGGTCTTGAATCAATGTAAAGAAATGGGAGTCTATTCCGCTTCTAACATTGGACCATCCATAAGCTATGTAGATGCCGATAGTGAAATATATCGAGTGCTGAATAAATCCGGGATTACACTCGACCACGAAATTGATATGCTGAACCTTGCCAAAGAAATGGATATGGTATCCATTGGATTAGCTTTTACAATTGAAGACGCAAGACGCATCGTTGGAGAGGCCCAACCTGATTTGTTTTGCTTTCATTGTGGCACCACACAAGGTGGACTGAAAGGGTATGACAGCGGCGAAAAAATCGAACAAGCTGCAGAACGTATTGAAGAAGCAAATCAAGAACTAAGAAAATTGGCTCCTGATTGTTACTTCATCGCTCACGGTTCAGCATTGGTTAATCCAGAAGATTTTCAATATTGTTTGAATCATACAAGTTGTGATGGTATCTGGACTGGTTCTAGCACAGAACGAATCCCAATTGAAAAAGCAGTATTAAGTACGGCACAAAAATTTGCTAATTTGACTTTCCCCAATACCTAACTTAAGACTATGTCAAAAACAATTGCGCTATTGGTTACGCTTGATACGAAAGATCAAGAAGCTGCATATCTTATCGAACAAATAGAAGCCAAAGGTCATCGAGCATTATTGCTGGATATTGGCATTGTCGGTAAGCCAGGTATTGAGGCGAGTGTCTCAAGAGAACAAATTATCGAGTTAGGTGGCGGCAATTTTGAAGACTTGTTACAAAATCCGACAAGGGAAGAAGTGGGGCCTTATGTGCTAAATGGATGTTTAAAAGTTCTTCATCCAAAAATTGCAAATGATGACATTCATGCAGTTCTTGGTCTTGGAGGGACACAAGGGACATCGACCTGTTGCAATATTATGCAGAAGTTGCCGTATGGTTTACCTAAAATTATGGTCTCAACAATGGCCTCTGGTGATACATCTGGTTTCGTCGGCATCAAAGACATCACGATGATGTTTTCCGTAAGCGACATTTTAAAATTAAATCCATTTACCAGAAAAATATTGGCTAATGCAGCTGCAGCAGCTTGTGGAATGGCAGAAGTCAAAACAGCCTTTGTCGTGGAAAAAGGCGAGAAACCATTAATCGGTATGTCTAATCTTGGTGTCTTAACTAATGGCGCGATGAAAGCAATTGAGTACATCGAAGAGAAGGGCTACGAAGTCATCGTCTTTCATGCTGTTGGTTCTGGAGGACAAGCAATGGAACAAATGATGAAAGAAGGGATTATTGGGGCTGTCTTTGATTATGCTATGGGGGAAATTGCTGATGATGTCTGGTCAGTATTGAGAGCTGGTGGGCCTGAGCGGCTGACTGTTGCAGGCAAGCTGGGCATTCCACAAGTGCTTTGCCCAGGTGGTGCAGAACACTTAGGTGTGTTGGTCCAACCTAATGTTGTACCCGAAGAATTCGCTTCTCATGACTACGTCTTTCACAGTCCAGTTGTTTTTGTACCACGATTGAATAAAAAGGAAATCGTGCAAGTAGCGGAAAGCATTTGTAAACGATTATCACACACCACAGGAAATGCCGTATTTATGATTCCAAGAGGTGGAGTGGGGCGCTATTCCAAAGTAGGGTCTGTCTTGTATGATAAGGAGTCGGATGATGCCTTCTTCGATTATTTAGAAAAAAATCTCAACTCTGCAATAAAATTAATTGACTGCAAAGAGTATGTTGAAGATGAAGCTTTTGTAAAAAGAGCTGTTGACGAATTAATAGACTTGATAGAAAAATAAAGAACCGATGAACTGTTTGAAAAAAATATTATTGCTTTATGTGTTTGTTGCATTTCTTTTGTCCTGTCATGAAGAGAATGAGCCATTAATTCAGTTAAATGCTGGAGACCGTATCGCTTTTATTGGTTCTAATTTATGTTCTCGGATGATTAATTACAATCATTTTGAATCAGAACTATATTCAAGCTTTCCAGACAGTGTATTGTATGTGAGGAATATGTGTGATGGAGGAAACAGACCTGGTTTTCGTCCACATTCTGGAAGAAATGATCCGTGGGCGTTCCCCAATGCAGAAAAATTCTATGATGAATTCGCTGCAAAGCCCAGTAGTGTGGGACATTTAGAAACCGAGGATGAGTGGCTAGATAGACATGACATTAATGTAGTGCTTGCATTTTTTGGCACAGCGGAAGCATTGGACAATCAAGATGCCAATGAAGTATTAAAAGAAGAATACACCACATTTATACATCATAGTTTGGCTCAGGAATATCATCCAGATAGATCGACAAAGCTGGTATTGATCGGTCCAACGAGTATTGAAGCTGTTAGTGCTGAGTCAGCATCTTCACCCAATGTAGATGAATTAAATAAGCGACTTCAAGCAATCACTTCACTCCAAGAGTCTGTATCGACTGAGATGAATATCCCTTACATCAATTTGTTCGATGTCTCAAAAAAATGGTTCGCAGGTAAAAGCGACTTAACCACAGATGGACTTCAATTAAATGATGAAGGCTATAAAAAATTGGCAGCATATTTAACGGCTACAATATTTGGTGGATCCTCTAGTTCAATTTCAAGTGATTTACGTGCAGCTGTTGAAGACAAGAATTGGTATTGGCACATGGATTATAAAATGCCCAACGGTGTCCATGCTTTTGGTAGACGATATGATCCATTCGGACCGGACAATTATCCAGATGAATTTATAAAGCTGCGAGAGCTAACGGCAAATCGAGACACGTTGATCTGGCAAACAGCAAAAGGATTAGCTTATAATCTTGACCAAGCTGACAAACAAACAACACCACTAAAAGAAGTCAAATCCAATTTCGAACCTGGTGCTTATGGCCGTGGTGCAAGTGAATACCTTTATGGTGAAGATGCAGTAAATACGCTCACCGTACCTGATGGATATGAAGTAAATCTGTTTGCTTCAGAGGAAGACTTTCCTGATTTAGCCAATCCAGTCCAACTGTCTTTCGATAACCTCGGGCGTTTATGGGTCGCTTGTATGCCAACCTATCCACATTGGAAGCCTGGAGATCCTAAGCCTGATGACAAACTGATAATTTTGGAAGATACAGATAACGATGGTAAAGCTGATACTCAAAAAGTTTGGGCTGATGGTTTACATATACCAGTAGGTTTTGAGTTTGCTCCAGAAGGAGTCTATGTGTCTCAGGGGACTAATTTGGTGTTGATGACAGATACAGACGGAGACGATAAGGCAGACAAAAAAGAAATAATCTACAGTGGATTTGATGACCACGATACTCATCATGTGATCAGTGCATTTTGTGCAGACCCATCGGGCGCAATCTATATGGGAGAAGGCGTATTCTTGCATACAAATGTAGAGACACCGTATGGAATGGTGCGAGGCACAAACGGAGGCTTTTATCGATTCCAACCTCAACGAAGACATTTAGAACGGACTGCACAATTATCTATACCCAATCCGTGGGGTATTGCCTTTGACGAATGGGGACAACCTATTTTTGCAGAAACCTCTGGTCCTGCAGTCCGATGGATGTTGCCAGGAACAGTAAAGTCAAGATATGGAGTGGCAACTCACAAATCCAAAGATTTAATTCCAGAAGCAAATAAAGTGAGACCAACATCAGGGTTGGAATTTGTGTCGAGTCGGCATTTTCCTGATGAGGTGCAAGGCGATTTGATTTTAGCAAATTCAATTGGTTTCCTTGGGATGAGACAACATGTGGTCAACGATGACGGAGCAGGTTATTCGACAGATCTCAGACATGATATAGTCAAAGGTGATGACCCAAATTTCCGTCCAGTAGATATGGAATTTGCTCCTGATGGTTCGCTCTATTTTGTGGATTGGCACAACGTCTTGATTGGACACATGCAACACAATGCTCGTGACCCATATCGCGATCATGTCCACGGCCGAATCTACAGAATCACGTATCCATCGCGTCCACTTGTTGATCCACCAAAAATTGTCGATGCCTCCATTGATGAGTTGTTGGACAATTTAAAACTGCCTGAATATCGAGCTCGTTACAGAACGAAAAGAGAGTTAAGAGGAAGAAATTCTGG
>CALLFA010000213.1 GCA_937997635.1 uncultured Saprospiraceae bacterium
CTCCTGTGATGGGTCACAAGTGAAATTTGTCAATATAAGTGTGTCTTCGTCCTTGAGGCTTGAATATGTAAGTTTCATACCTCACAAAAGTATGTTTTATGGGCGAATCTTGCTGAGTGTGATCGTCTGTTTTCTTAGGACAAATTTAACGTCTGTCGGACAGCAAGGCCATTATATAAGACGTTTTTGAATAAACATTTAGAATGAGACTTCTTGCACTACTCAGCTTCATTGTGATCAGTTACAGTTGTACTTCAGATGTTTTACCTGATGAAATCACCACGGTTTTTACATCAAATAAAGTCATCATCCACGATTCACTTTGCACCACTATAAACATCATTGAGGGTGAGAATCTAATTTTTAAGTGGTCACGGAATGCTGAAAAGTCTTCGGATGATCTGGAAGATGACTTCTATGAAGAACTGCTTTTTGAAATTCCTATGCTCACTGGAGACAGCTTTTCATTACAGGACAGCTTATTCTCTAACCACACGCTCATTTATAGAAACGAATGCACGGGAAGATGTACCGGCCAATTTCAAGGTCTCCAAAATGGTGAAATACGAGGCATTAGACTAGATTCTGTCAATTGGGATATAACTATTGATGTTGAATTGATAGGTACTGTTGTCGGCATCAATTTCCACGAACAGTTTTCTAAAGGCGAATTTTAAACACTGTCTGCTCAAAAATCAGTAATTTGCATCTCTCATAAATGTGCATTTGGATTGGAATAAAAAAAGGAAACTGCTTAGGCCCATAGTTATCTTACTCTGGATACTAGGTATCATTGGTTTAATTACCGTAGCATTCGCCCTCTGGTCAGCCAATGAATCAGATTTACCTTCATTCGAAGACCTTGAAAATCCGAAGTATGATTTAGCTTCTCTTATCTATGATCACAATGGGGAGGTTTTTGGTAAATACTACATCGAAAATCGAGAACAAGTAGACTTCAAAGATTTGTCGCCTGTTGTCTTAAATGCGCTCATGAGTACAGAGGACACGCGTTTTTTTAATCATGCAGGTATCGATCTTCAGGCACTGTTTAGAGTTGCATTCAAAACAGTACTGTTACAGCAAGAAAGCTCTGGAGGAGGAAGTACCATTTCGCAACAGCTTGCAAAATTACTTTACAAACGACCAAATCTAAAGAATACATCCAAGTTTGATCGGATCATGGATCTGGTCAGCATCAAAATGAAGGAGTGGATAACTGCTGTAAAATTGGAGACTTCTTATACAAAAGAAGAGATCATTGCCATGTACCTCAATAAGTTTGAATTCATCAATGGCGCTCATGGTATCCAATCTGCGGCGGAAGTATATTTCGGCAAAAACCAAGAAGAACTGAATGTGTCGGAGGCAGCTACACTAGTCGGTATGCTGCAAAATCCAGCCCGATTCAATCCTGTCAGATTTGAAGAACGAACCAGAGATAGGAGAAATGTGGTTTTGGAATTATTGAAAAAGAACGATCACATCGACAAAGAAGCGTTTGATAGTTTGAGCGTTAAGCCAATCGATTTGACAAATTTTAAAAGAGAGAATCATTCAGAGGGACCAGCGCCTTACTTCAGAATGGAATTGACCAAATGGTTGAAGGATCTCTTTGAGCAAGACAGATATCAAAAGCCAGAAGGTGGAAAATTTAACATCTATACGGATGGACTAAAAATTCATACCACGATAGATCTTGGATATCAAAAGCATGCAGAGTCTTCTGTACAAGATCATATGGAATGGCTTCAAAATAGATATTGGGAAAGATGGAAGAATAAAGATCCCATGACATTTGAGGCCGATTCTCTACAACTCATTCAGAGACACGAATCCGTTATGAGACGTGTTCACTATTCTGAAAGATACCAAGGTCTGTTCGATAAGCACTTTGCCGACATGAATAAAAAGGTAGCTGATCAGTATGAAGGATTTAAGCTGACCGAACCTGCATTGCGCATCATATTTGAAGCTTCGAATTACCAAAAGGGAATAAAAAAATTAAAAGAAGGTACGCTTCAAACCACATTCAATGACATAACGAAAGAATCTATTTGGAGTGAAATCAAAGACGTGTGGAAAAACTTCAGAAGCGCTTATGAGAAGGAGTTTAATACAAAGATGAATTTGACAGTCTTTGATTACAAAGAAGGAGAAGTCGATAAAGAAATGACCCCTCTAGATTCGATCAGATATCATTTGCGTCATTTGCAAAATGGAATGATGGCTGCTGATCCTAAAACCGGCCACATCAAAGCTTGGGTAGGAGGGATTAATCACAAGTATTTCAAATTTGACCATGTGCATAGTCGACGACAAGTGGGTTCTACCATAAAACCATTTGTCTATGCCACGGCAATCGCACTTTCAGGTATATCTCCTTGTCAAGAATACGATGACATCCAGTACACCGTGGCACCTGGCGATGTGGGCTTATTTGTAGATGAAGAATGGTCACCATCTAATGCGAATGGAGAATTCACCGGCAATAAGTACAATTTGTACCAAGGCCTACTGTATTCGAAAAATTCCATATCGGTAAAATTGGTTAAAGAGATGGGTAGTGTAGAAGTGATCAGAGATTTGCTTAACAATGTAGGCATAGATAAGAATGAAAAGCACACAACTGGCAGACTATTGGTGCCTGCGATTCCTTCACTTGTCTTAGGTTCTGTCGATCTGTCTGTTATGGAAATGACAGGAGCATATACGGCATTTGCCAACAATGGTGTCTATACTGAACCAGTATTTGTCGATTATATTGAAGATAAGAACGGCAAAGTCATTTATAGATCAACACCTAATCAAAAAAGAGCCTTAAATCCGGTATACAATGCAGTAATGGTAGATATGTTGAAAAACAACACTGGTGGTCGCTTTGGATTAGGTGTCAAAACGGAAAATGGTGGAAAGACAGGAACAACAAACGAATATGCAGATGCATGGTTTATGGGCATTACGCCGAATCTTGTTGTGGGCACATGGGTAGGCGGAGACGAAAAATGGGTAAGATTTTACACGCTTGATGACGGACAAGGGTTTGTAATGGCTAGACCAATTTTCAAAGAATTCTTGAAACGCATAGAAGCAGATGAAGAACTGAATTACAATCCAGATGTCAACTTTGTCACACCACCATCAGAATACTATGACATCATAGATTGTGACAGATATAAGCAAAAAGATGTAGAAGAAGAACAGCAAGAAAGGATTCTTACTACCCAAGTAGATGATGAATTTGAAGATGAAGAATTTGGATTCGAAGATGAATTTGACGAAGAATTTCCGTTCGAAGAAGAAGAAGAAATGGAAGAAGTGCCAATGGATACAATTGTCAATGAAATCCCTGATACGATCAGAAGAAATAGAAATAGGTAGCGAATGAGAATGCTGATATCCATAATAGTCTGTAGTGTGTTTCTGTGTTGCAATAACAAAGAAGGACATGTGGATGGCACTGTACTTAAAGAGGTGCTTGAAACTACACAGGCTGTAGATAAACTTGATTCTCAAGAATCGCTTGATATTGTGATGGGAAAATTTGAACCAAAGACACATCCAGCTTTTGCACTTGTTGATAAAAAATATGCAGATAGAGAAGGCCTTTACCTGCACAAAGAGACCTTTGAAGCATTTAAGGAAATGCATGCAGCTGCTACTACTGATAACATCAAATTGCAAATTCGATCTGCAACACGGAATTTCAATTACCAAAAAGGAATATGGGAAAGAAAGTGGAATGGGACGACGAAAATAGAGAATGGTAAAAATGCAGCTCTTGCATATCCAGCATTTAACAGGCGTGCACAAAAGATTTTAGAATACAGTTCAATGCCTGGAACATCAAGACATCATTGGGGGACAGATATTGACTTAAATAATTTTGAAAACGAATATTTCGAATCAGGCCAAGGGTTAAAAGAATATGAGTGGTTGACGGCACATGCAGCTAGTTACGGCTTTTGCCAAGTATACACAAAGAAAGGAGAGCATAGACCAAGCGGCTACAATGAAGAAAAGTGGCATTGGTCTTACCTGCCAGTTGCTAAAAAACTGATACAAGTGGCAAGAGATTCTATGAACCTCAATATGATTTCAGGTTTCTTAGGAGCAGAAGCAGCCACTGATTTGAATGTAATTGAAAACTATGTTTTTGGGATTAATCCTGAATGCTTATAAAAATAACTATGGCATTAACAGAATCAAACATGATAGCCATTGGGACACCAGCACCCAATTTTCATTTGAAAGACACCGTCAGTCATAATTATTACAGCCTTGACGATCTCAAATCAAAGCGAGCAACGGTGATTATGTTTATATGTAACCATTGCCCATTTGTGATTCATGTCAACAGTGAATTGGTAAAAATGGCAAATGAATACAAACATAAAGGTGTGTCGTTTATCGCCATCAATTCCAATGATGTGGACAATTACCCAGAAGATGCTCCTGATAAAATGAGTATCGTGGCAAAAGTGCTGAAATATCCATTCCCATATTTATTTGACAAAAGACAGGAAGTGGCGAAAGCCTATGATGCTGCATGTACACCTGATTTTTATGTGTTTGATGGAGACTTGAAGTTGAGCTACAGAGGGAGACTAGATAAGTCTCGTCCGGGGAATAACGAACCATTGACTGGTGAAGATTTGAGAGTAGCGATTGATGCTGCTTTGGAGGGTAAGGTGATCGAAGCTCAATATCCGAGTGCTGGATGTAACATTAAGTGGAAGTAGTATACACTCATATATCCGTCATAAATAAGACTTAGAGTCCCACATATTTCCTATTTTTCGTTTGAATTTTAATGTATTGTAACTTCCAGATATGAAAATCGGTAATGAAGAAAAGGTGTTTGTGTATATGGAAACACTCAAACATTTGACCAATCTTAATCGGGCATCTGAGATCAAAGCAGGTCTCATTCTATCTTTTTATGGCTTGCTTCTCGGTGTTGTCTTTCAATACCTGACGAAGATTGTGGATGATTTAGGCACAGACTATTTATTTATTGGCCTGCTCGTTAGCTGGATTCTGGTGATTGCGGTATCCATTTATTGGAGTTTTCGGTGCTTTATGCCACACATAGAGGCAAAGTTTGACCGGAATGTATTTTTCTTTCAAGATGCAATCAACAATTATGGAGACATTAAAACCTACACACATCGATTTAATGAAGTCACGTCTGAAGGAGAATTGCTATATAAGCAACTAGGCCAACAGATATTCATCCATTCTAAAATCGTGGCAACAAAAATCACTGATGTCAATAAATCGGTAAAATATCTTGCTTACAGCTTTATACCACTGTTGGCTTTATTGGTATATACGATGTTTATCATCAGGCCAGAATTGTAAAAGTTTAATTGCAAATTTCAAGTTTTAGAATCATTGCTCTTTTCAAATCATAGTTGCTCAACTTTATTTGACATGCACTAGATGCTTTTTATATGGTACGGAATAATGTAAACGGCTATGATCTTTATGGCCAAGATCACGTTTTGTACCTACGGCACAATGATTTACTGTGTGTCATGACTACCAATATTTAGTCCCTATGGGACAACATTAATAACAGCAGGGCATATACATTCAATTAAAAAAAATCGATAGGATAAACATCACAAGCCCTATCAAAATCCCTACGAAGAAGATCTTGTAACTCAGACTCAAGTACTTAAACTTCTGATGCTTCAAGACACCACCCATTTGATAGATATCCAAAATCATAGAATCATATAGTTTATCATTATCCTGCAGAGTATCCAACATTTTTTGCCTGTATTCATCAAGTGTGATATCAGAAAAGTGACCAAAAAACAAGGGATTAAATCCTTTCGACTCTGTAGTCATTTTACGTTGTGTTTTGTTGAATACAGGTGCTACAGACAATATAGCAAACAACAAAGCGAAGGTTGTGAAAAATGTAATCACAATCAATGCATAGGATAAAATACCATCAAAGCGACCCAATTGAGAGATGCTTACTGATATGATGATGGAAGAGGCTGCTATCACGATGTTTGCTTTTTGATCGGATAGGACTGTTAAGTGCATGTGGTATGCTTTGGTGTTTTGCATGGCAGCAACGACACTCCTGCTGGTGTGCCAGTTTTTTAGATGTTTGTTTTTAGATTTTAAGAGTTCATTAGAAATCATTTCATCCTGTAAAGCATTGATCGAAGATTGTTCAGGTTTTTCCATGTCGAATTGAAATTTACTATTGAATACCGTTACACCATATGTAAGTTACTATTCTCTACGCATAGGCTATACTTCCTACCTGTTATATGTATAACTCATAGATGCTGTGTCTATAACACATGAAGAAAAATTTACATAAATAATCAAAAAAAACATGTCGATTTTGCCCTTTTGGCAAGGTATTCGCTAATAAATAGATGTTCAGTATACTTTAATACTTAAGGGGATTAAGTATTGGAATGTAATGGTCGGCTACTGGGGGGTATGCCGACCTTTTTTTTTCTAGTTTGTAACGAATGTATTCGTTGTATTAACATCAGCTCGACTCACATAAACAACAACGCAACAACAAACTCGACGACTAAAACTTGGTGACCATTACTCATCTACCCATTTTGCCAAATTAGGACAATTGCCTAAGTCTTCATCCACTTTGATAAAGGTCTCTTCCATTTTTTCAATCATCCAGTTGTTATAGTATTGGCTTTTCTTACTTTCTTTTGCAAATGAACTTATGCGCGAATAATCCTGATCGAGACTAGCTCTGTGTGGACTTGTCCGGCTTTCGAGTTTGACTAACCTGTATTGAGTTTCTCCAGCTCTATCATAATACTCCAGAGGCTCTGATATTTCCCCAATTTCCATATCCTCGATCTCAAAAAAGATGTCTGGTGGAAGGTCTGCAGTATCATAAGAATTTTCTCCAGTTTTAGGATTTGCCATACGGCCACCATTGTGGTAACTCTGTGCATTTTTATCAGAATGGAGTCTGACAGCATAATCAAATGGCAAAGAATCATGTACTATTTTATTCTTAATCGAATCAAGAAAAGATACCGCTAAGTCTAGATCGCCTTGGGTTATCTCTGGTCTGATAAGGATGTGCGATACGCGTATAGAGTTACCCCTCCGCTCATTTAGCTTGAGTATATGGAAACCAAATTCCGTCTCTACGATTTCAGATAATTCTTCTTTTTCTAGTGAATACGCTGCTGCTTCAAATTCTGGGACATAGTTTCCTCTTTGTGCCCAACCCAAATCTCCTCCTTGTTGTGCAGATCCATCATCACTGTGTTTGACGGCCAACTCTTCAAATGTTGCTTCACCTGATATGATTTGATTGCGTATGCCAGCAAGCAAGTCTTTGGCTTTCTTGCTTTCTACATCATTGACCTTTGGTTTGTAGACGATTTCGCTTATTTCTACTTCCGAATTTAAAAAAGGGATGCTGTCAGTCGGTATTCTATTGAAAAACTCGACAACCTCTTTTGGTGTGATGGTGACTTCATTGATCAATTGTGCTTGGATGCGTTCTGCAAGTATCTGCTGACGCATATCATCTCGTTGCTCGTCTTTCAACTCAGTGATTGTCTTACCATAATATTCCTTGACCTTGGACTCGTCTCCTCCTAAGGATCGAAGTATACTTTGAAAACGAAAATCGAGCTGGCCTTCTACTTCCGCATCTGAGATCACCACACTATCTAATTTTGCCTGATCAACTAAAATCTTTTGAGCAATGATCTGTTCGGTAACTGCACAAGGATCCAAGTCTCTCTGAGGATTTTGTTCCTTTAAGTATCTGTAGTTGTTTACCATCTCAGAGTACAAAATATATTCTCCACCTACGTTAACGATGACTTTGTCTATAATCTGCTCTTGAGCCATTATTGGAAGGCACATGACGATGATCAATAAAGTATGTATAATTCTCATTGTTTTCTGTTATTAAAAACTTGTATTTGATTGGACTGAATGCCCTCTTCGTATAAATCCTCCGTCAAATCTCTAATTATTTTCCCTTTTCTCTCATGTATGACCACCCTTTTTAACTCCTCTTTAATAAATTCTAACGGCGACAATTCATTTTTGTCTTCAAAAGCACGGTATTTTAAGTAATAATTAAAGGTTTTATCTGATTTTCGATAATTGTTTAGGCTCTTCACTTCTGAAGTTCTGATGTACGTATCGTCTATGAACCTATTCAAATTGCTCCTTTTTATCCAAGAGCCTTCATCAAGAAGGATACATTCAGCTCCCTTTAATTGACAAATCTTCTCACAAGCGAGTTTGTCATTCTTCTTCCAAGAGCTAAAAAAATCTTTTTGCTTAGTCATGGATTTTGGAATTTTAGCAAACCAACCATTGAGAATCATTTCATCCAAAACAAATTGACTTTTGTACTCTTCATATACTTGTTGGTAGTCTAATTCTGAAACTGTTGAATCCAGAGACGCTTCAATTAGTTGATTTTCATAAGCTATAGTCAGCAGACTTGATCTGTAAGAATCGACCAATTGATCTATTTCGTCAGAAGCTTTGATATTCTTTTCTGCTTGTTTTGACCACAGTTGCTCTCTTATCCATTTTTCAATGTAGGCATTAGATATCGCTATACTGTCCGATGAAGATTGTCCTGGCGAAAGTAATTTGGCTAAGTCGCTTTGAAACAATTTGTTGTCCGACACTCGAGCGACAATTGGATCCTCTGTCTCAGAAACGGAAGTTGAATTTTTACAACTGACGACTGACATCAGTACAAGGGTTATTCCGTAGATCAGAAATGTCCTCATCATTTGTATAAAGAAGAAAGGACATCTTCATTAATCTTAACTGGGAACTCAGCTTTCAAGCTATTGACCCATTCTTTCTCTAAAACATCTTGATAGTCTGAAATGACATATCCTCTTGATTCCTTTAATGTTTTCGGACCAGCGGGAATGAGACGATTGATTCTTCGTACGACAGATTCTGTTTTGACTTTATCTAGAATAACATCATTGTGCCCTTCCTTCCATTTCAGTCCAGCGAGTTGATTAGCTCCCTTTTCATAGACGGCTGTTTTTAGATAGACGGTCTTTCCATATTCTTCTTCTATACTCTTTTTGACTTCTTCAGGACTCATCTTTTCAGCCTTCTTATTGATTTGTTTCAGGATGTTTTTATCTAGAGAATTGATGGCATATTCTGAGACTTCTGCTCGATCTTTCCACTGATAATTAGCTTTGTGTTGGTCAAAGAAGGAATTCAAGCCTATGGTGTCTGAAGAGGCTTTGTCCCATACATTTTCCTTTGTCACTTCAAATAACAATACACCTTCAGAATATTCACGCATCAACGATCTGAAGTCAGGATATTTTTTTTCTAAGTTAGCTTCTTCATATGCCACCGTTTTTTCATCTATATACAGCTCATACATTTCTGCCACAGCTTCATCAATTGGGTGCTGTTTATCATAGCGCATTCGCTTGCGACCATTCTCTTTGCAAAAGTTGACAAAGTCTGCGAGACTGTATGAAGTGGACGAATCGTAGCTGGCTAATTTTTCTTCAACCACTTCAGGTACGACCCATTTATAGGAATAAAAACTTTGGTCTAGTTGAGAAGAGAATCCGTTAAGTAAAGAAGGATTTTCTTTGAAATTCGCATCTTTTTTGATGTCTTCAATCTTTTGCTTTCTCGCGATTTCAAATCTGTCATTTTGGGATATAGAACCTTTCAGAACAGACTTCATTTTGACCATATTGGAATAGTCTTTTTTCTCATTTCGTCGTATGATGTGCCAGCCTAATTTTGATTTGACTGGAATAGATATGTCACCATCTTTTTTCAATTTGAAAGCAGCATCTTCAAAACTGAGATCATATAAGCCAATGCCAAGATAACCTAGTAAGCCACCATCTTTAGCAGTAGAATTGTCATCTGAATGTTCTTTAGCAATTTTCTCAAAATCAGCACCAGCCATGATTTCTTGATACAGACTATCCGCTTCTTCTCTGGCACCTTTAATCGGTTTGCCATTTTTAGAATTTCTAATCAATACATGGGAGACATTCAACTCGCCTCTTGCGTCTCGACTATCTGTTTTTTTGATCAAATGATACCCAATCTTTGTTCTTATTGGTTGTGACAATTCGCCAACATCAAGGGTGTAAAGAGCATTCTCAAATTCATAAAAACCATTTGGCAAAATGGCTGTAATCCAGCCAAGGTCTCCATTGTTTTTTGCAGAGCGTTTATCATCTGATAAGGTTTTGGCCATAAGCTCGAATTCTGCTCCATTGTCTAACTTTTCCTTGATTAGGTAAATTCGATCAAGCGCTTCTGCTTCTTTGTCTTTGCTTACCTTCTCTGGAAGAGTGACCAATATATGGCTGACTCTGATGTCTTTTTGTATTCGTTCATACGCTTCATCAACAAGTATTTTAGAGACTTCCTTATCAACCAAATATGCATTTGCCAATTGTTTGCGATAGCCTGCCAATTCATCGTTTAATGATTGGATTGTATCGTATTGGAGTTGTCTAGCTTTTTCGACTTTTAGCTTAAATTTTACATAGAGGTCCAGGTATTCATTTAGACTCTCTTTCGAGAAATCCGCTTCTTTGCCATTATTTTTCTGATAAATGTAGTTGAATTCGGATACAGTAACTGGTGTTTCGTTTACTGTAAATAATACCGGATCATTATCTTGAGCGAATAAATGTGTAACCAGAAATAAAATGCTGATTATCAATATATTACGTATCATTTGCTGTTTCTTAGTCTATATTCAATTTTGAACTGATAAGATATAGAATTTAGTATGCATTAGTGTTAATTCTTAGTTACACTAACCTCCTAAAATAACCATAACTACCAGAGTTTTGGCAAAAATCGGCCCACATTTCGTCGATATTCTGCATATTCAGGGTATTTGCTTTCTGAAATGTCTTCACTAAAGTCAGAACTGCTTCTAAATAAAACAAGTAATAATAACGAACCAATCACTGACCAGTTCAACCAAAAACTACCTGCTGCGATCGTAAACAGATAGAAAACAAGCCACACTGCTTGCTCGCCCATGTAGTTGGGATGACGCATCCATTTCCACAATCCTCGATCTAAATACCCTTTTACATATTCTGGAGGAAGTGTCTTTCCAGCTTTTTTTAATGCATATTTTTTCGTTTGAAATGTCCACTGTTGTTCGTCAGCAACCGTTTCAATAGCAAGAAAACCCAAGAAAAGGAATGCGATTAAATAGTCCAACCAGTATAATTTTTGCGTCGAGCCGATCACCTCTACAATAGGCAAAGTCATCAATAAGACAAGACCGAGTTGATAAAATGAAATAAAGGCAAAGTTGAAAATCATCCATCTGAATGCCCCTTGAAATTCTGGCTTTTGTCGCAAGACTTCCCACCGATAATCTTCTTCACCTTCCCAGAATTTCCATTGGAATCCACCTTTCCGTCCAAAATTATAGCTGAGCCTAAGTCCCCATAAAATAGCAAGTACTGCCATCAAGATAACTCTCGGTTCTGGAAAATGGTATGCAGTTAACCCAACATATAGGATAGGTAAGGTAGACCATAATTTATCCACTTGACTATAGTTTTTGGTAATGGTACTTATCGCGAATGCAAGCAAGGAGAATCCAACATTTACGGAGACCAATATTTTCAGCATTCCCTGTTTTGTATTGTTTAATGGTTCACCAAAAAAGTAGACAAAGGTAGGGACGACTAATAAAGTAAACATTAGAAGAAGTACTGTTTTCCACATAGTGCAAAATACAAATTTTCAATCCGTAGAACGCAAAATTGTAAGCGGAGTAAGACCAGAGGGAGAATTTTGTTTCACATACTGTTGACTACTGAAGTATATGTACCGCCGAATTTATTCGGCGAATTGGTACTGCCTAATAATTTGATGAATTGAGCAGGGCTAGATGTATATGGAGCGTGTGTAAGCTTGAATTTAATCGTTGAAGGAGAGTTTGCGAATTTATCTGTCTGAATGGCTGTGCCAATGCATCGAATAAATTCGACGGTACGAGATTTGACGGTACGAGATTTGACGGTACCAGATTCGACAGTATGAAAAAGAACTATCGCATCCTTGGCCGTCTCCGCTTACTACTTCCACCACCTCGCATCATCTGTACGCCTTGCTTGCCCATCGTACGAGCAAGCTTTACCTGTCCTTGATTCTGCAGTGCTTTCTCAAACTGATTGAGTTGTTCTTTTATCGCGCCTTCGGAGACTTTAAGACTTTTGGCTTCTTTGAAGTATTTTTTTGCCGCTGTCCATTTGTTTTTTGTGGCATTGATGTTTGCCAATTGCAGGAGAACCATTGCTTTTTCATTGTCGCTAGGCAGTTTCATGCTGTTCGCTTTCTGAAACAGCTCTTCTGCACCTTTTGTATCTTTTTTGTCCATGGCAATCGCACCTCTCATGATGTAATAGACTGCACGATTGGTGACATATAACCATCCTGGCTTGACCGTCAGATTCAGTCGTTTTTCCGCACCAGCGAAATCAGTTTCTTGGATCATCTCGGCTGCCGACATAATCGTACCTAGTAAGAAATAGCTAGCCAATAAGCCTATACCGATTAAAAGGAGTGGAAAAGAATACCAAAAACCTTGGAATATCCATAGAATAATGCCTCCACCTAGAAATAAAGCAATCAGCGCAAACTTGAGATATATATTGATTTTAAACATGGTCTAATTTTGCGCAAAGATATGGAAGTCAAGTTAAACGCGCCTGTGTACCGCCGAATTTATTCGGCGACTTGGTATCGCGTATTTATTTGATGAATTGAGCAGTGCTGGATGTGTATGGAGCAGTGTGTAAGATTGAATTTAATCGTTGAACGAGAATTCACGAATTAGTCTTTCTGAATAGCGGAACCAATGCATCGAATGAATTCGACGGTACGTGATTCGGCAGTACCAATGGGCTTTGCTAGTGCATCGAATGAATTCGACGGTACGTGGAGCTGGCAAATTAGTCTTTCTAAATGACTGAACCAATGCATCGAATGAATTCGACGGTACGAGATTCGACGGTATGAATGGGCTTTGCTACTGCATCGAATGAATTCGACGGTATGAGATTCGACGGTATGAATGGGCTTTGCTAGTGCATCGAATGAATTCGACGGTACGAGATTCGGTGGTAACAATGGGCTTTGCCAATGCATCGAATAAATTCGACGGTACGAGATTTGGCGGTACCAATGGACCAATGCATCGTATGAATTCGACGGTACCAGATTCGACGGTATGAGATTCGGGGGAACGAAATTTGGCGGTACAAAATTCGTTGGTACAAAAAAAACCGCTACTTTTAAACTGTAGCGAATCTTACAATCTAGTACACATTCATTTATATCTAAGCGAATTCATAAAACATGGAAACTACAGCAAAACAACCGCCAGTAAAAAATTTTATAAACGGAGAATTTTTGAGAAATGGACAGTCTGCTATGGATGTCATCAGCCCTATAGATGGGGCAGTGATTTCAACTATACCAATGAGTGGGATGGCAGAACTAGAGCAAGCGGTTAGTGCTGCAGAAGCAGCTTTTCCTGGGTGGTCAGGGCAGACGCTGAAAGAGCGAGTGCAAGTGTTTTTCAGATACAGGACTTTGTTAGAGGAGAACTTGGATGAACTGACTCAAATCGTCAGCCTTGAAAATGGAAAGACCTATGGCGAAGCAAAAGCTGAAGTGATGAAAAGTATTGAGCTCTGTGAATTTGCAGTCTCGATGCCGCAGATCGTCACTAATGAAATCCAAGAAGTCAGTCGTGGAGTCGAATGTCGCATAGAACGAAAACCACTTGGTGTTGTCGCTTGCATTAGTCCTTTTAATTTCCCAAACATGGTCCCTCACTGGACAGTACCAAATGCGTTAGTGTTAGGCAACTGTGTGATTTTAAAGCCGTCGGAAATGGTGCCGCTGAGTGCTGTCCGGATGGCAGAATTATTAAAAGAAGCAGGACTCCCCGATGGCGTATTTAATGTGGTCAATGGCGGTAAAGAAATCGTCGAAGCCATTTGTGATCACCCAAGAATTGAAGCTGTGTCTTTTGTGGGTTCGACCCGAGTCGCAAAAATTGTCTATGCAAGAGCCTCCTCAAATCTCAAACGATGTGTGGCTCTAGGTGGTGCAAAAAATCACTTGCTGGTCCTGCCAGATGCACATCCACAAATGACTGCTGATAATGTCGTCGCGTCTATGTCCGGTTGCGCTGGACAACGGTGCATGGCTGCTGCCGTGATGGTAGGTGTCGATGCAGTCCAGCACATCATTGACAAAATGGTGGAAGAAGGTAAGAAGATTGTCCCGGGTGAAAATCTTGGTTCTGTCATCAGCAAAGAAGCCAAAGAAAGAATCGAAGCTTATATCACAGAAGCGGAAGCTCAAGGCGCCAAAGTCTTGCTGGATGGTCGCAATGCAACTGTCCCAGGTAAGGAAGATGGCTTTTACGTCGGAGCTACGATTGTCGATCATGTCACTCCAGATATGAAAATTGCACAGGAAGAAGTCTTTGGTCCAGTCATCTCCATCATCAGAGCAAAAGATCTGGACGAAGCCATCAAGATAGAGAATGCCTCTAATTATGGGAATGCTGCTGCTGTCTTTACCCAAAGCGGCGGACTAGCCAAAAAAGTCATCGAGCGCGCAAGTGCTGGTATGGTAGGTGTCAACATCGGTGTTCCGGTACCGAGAGAGCCGTTTTCTTTTGGCGGATGGAATGAATCCAAATTTGGTGTCGGCGACATTACAGGTCGAAGCTCTATTGAATTTTGGACCCAAAACAAAAAGACCACAACGAAGTGGAATCCTGAAGACAAAACAAATTGGATGAGCTAATCATCTGTTCTATTGTTAATATTTTAATGTCACACCATGATTGATACTGTCATTGACAACAAACAAATCGTTGATAATTGTAAAGACTACACGCTCTTCTCCTGGGCAAAACAAGGCGGACTAAATCCCGTCAACATTCAACGAGGTGAAGGTTGCTATCTCTACGACAGAGACGGCAAAAAGTATATTGACTTTACCTCTCAATTAATGAATGTCAACATTGGTCATGGCAACCAACGCATTACAGATGCTGTCGTCAAACAAATGAGCAACATTAGCTACGCCTATCCCGGCATGGCAACCCAAGTCCGTGGAGAACTCGGTAAAAAATTAGCTGAAGTGACTCCAGGCAATTTGACTAAAACCTTTTTTACCCTTGGAGGAGCAGAAGCCATCGAAAATGGCATTAAGATCGCTCGCATGTATACGGGTAGACACAAAATCATCACCCAATATAGATCGTATCACGGCGCTACCATGGGTGCGATTTCCGCAGGAGGCGATCCTCGCAAACATGCCGTAGAAATACAAGCTGCCCCAGGATTCGTCCAAGTTGAAAATCCTTATTTCTATCGTTGCCCTTGGAATTCTTCCTCCATCGAAGAATGCGGCGAAATGGCATTGCGCAATCTAGAACAAGTGATCCTATACGAAAACCCACATAGCGTTGCAGCCATTTTAATGGAAGGCGAATCTGGTTCGTCTGGTTGCATCAAATATCCACCCAACTACTGGAAAGGTCTCCGCAAAATCGCCGATAAATATGGTATCCTTTTAATCTGTGACGAGGTCATGAGTGGCTTTGGTCGCACAGGCAAATGGTTTGGCATAGACAACCATGATGTGACTCCAGATATCCTTTGTATGGCCAAAGGCTTGACATCTGGCTATCTCCCTCTAGGCGGGACCATCGTTACTGAAGACATAGGCAACTACTTTGATGAGCATCCGCTTGTCATCGGCTTGACCTACTCTGCCCACCCCACCTGCTGTGCCGCCGCTTTAGAAAACCTACGCATCATGCAAGAAGAAAACATGGTGGATAATGCTGCCATCATGGGCAAATACATCGAAAGTAAAGTCGCCGAACTCGCAGACAAACACCCCTCTATTGGAGATTTTAGAAATACCGGCCTTCTCGGTTGTATCGAACTTGTCAAGAATCGAGACACTAAAGAGCCTTTTGCCCCCTGGAACGCCAAAGGCGATCACGCCAAACCAACCATGCAACTTGCTGCTAAAATTCGCGAGTTGGGTATGTTCACTTTCGTGAAATGGAATTTTATATTCATAGCACCTCCATTGAACATCACTAAGGCGGAGATTGATGAGGGTTTGGGGATTATATCAGAGGCGCTTGAGGTAGCAGATGGGTATTGTGTGAATACCAAATGAAAATAGTTTGACCGTTTCTTACTTGCTCTTTTATCTGTTCTCATCGTTGAAAATACTCGTGAATACCTGCATTCACTGCGTTTTTCGTCTTGACAACAGATAATACTACTACGTAATAAATCAGTCAAACCATTCTCCTTTTGGTATAAGTTAGAATTTGAAATCACATACGATTATATTGACAAGTCTTCTAAGTTTGTTCGCTTTTGAGAGCTTGATATTGATAGGAAGAGCAGATTATGAGCTTTACGGATAAATAAAGACGATAATGCAAATGAATGTTGGATAAATTGTCGCGGAGTCGACTATAGTTCATCAAACAAGATTGAACAATACCACAAAATTTTTACTTTTGCTCGACTAGATTTTTTTTGGTTGGGTTCAGAAATCACCTTAAATATTACAGAAAAGAGAAATTAAAATTCTTTAAAAAATTGCAATCAACTTTTCTCACTCACACCATCCAAAAAAACAGAATTCTGAAATATGCCTTAGAAGGTGATCCGTTTTTATCTGGTTCATGATTAGAATATGAATCGTAAGGCATTAGTCAATTTTTCCGAATCCAATTAAAAATATTTTTATGTCAGTTTCAAATTTTCAACTTCAGGCTTTAAGATTTGTTTGTTGTTTCTTTCTAAGCGCTTTAAGTTTCGGAGCATTAATCGCTCAAATTCAAAATGATGACAATTTTTATTATTGGTCTGATTTAGGAAAAACCGAATTAGAAGTTGACAACAATAGCTATATTCTATTGGCAAAAAATAATTCGATTTTCGAATCGAAATTAAAAAGCAACATCAATAATCAGCATATTAAAAAAGCCAGCAAGACTGGATTTTTCGTGTACGAAAACAGTAATGCCAAAATTTCCAAAAAGGACATTTTAAAAGACTTGTCCTTAGATAAAGAAAATTGGGAAATTCATCCTGCTTTAAAAACAAGTGCTGGTACTGCTCCATTTTATCCTACAAGGAAAGTTTTATTTAAAATGAATAATGGAGAAGCAGTTTCCACCATTGATAACATACTAGATAACTATAGTTTAGTTTCTATCAAAGAAGTCAGAGCAGATGTTTACACCGCAGAGGTAAGCAGCATCGCTGAAGCAATGAAATTATCAAATGAAATTTACGAATCAGGTCACGCAAAATTTTCACAACCTAATTTTACTGTAGATATAACTGTAAACAATGATCCATTCTTTGATCAGCAATTTCAGATGCACAATACTGGACAAAGAGTTAATGGCAGAACAAGTACTGCTGATATTGATGCGGACGCTTTAGAAGCATGGGGAATCACTACTGGTAGCTCTTCTATAAGAGTTGCTGTTTTTGATAGAGGTTTAGAGGCACATCCTGATTTGACAGATGCAAATGGTAACAGTACGATTGTAGGAGGTTTCTCTCCTGATGTACCAGGTGGAAATGGAGCACCAGATACAGATCCAGGTTTTCACGGAATGGCCTGTGCTGGAATCATCAATGCAGCTCATAACAATATAGGTGTACGAGGAATTGCACCAGGAGTACGTCTACTAGGTGTAAATATCTTTACTGCAGAGACCACAGAATCTTTAGCATCATCTTTTACATGGGCAATGAATAATGGAGCAGATGTCATTTCTAATTCATGGAGTTTTACGGATGCAGATTGTAGTACAGATCATCCAGCACTTAATGATGCTATTGAGGATGCATTTCGCAACGGAAGAAATGGAAGGGGATGCTTAATTGTTTTTTCTACTGGGAATCAAGGAGAGAATGGATGTGTGGCTTATCCTGCTAGATTAAATACAGTTACTGCTGTAGGCGCAATAACTTCTAGGGGAATTGTGCCAAGCTATGGTCAAACAGGTCCTGCGTTAGATCTAGTGGCGCCAACTAGTGATGCAGTTTCTGCAACTGCAAATGTACATACGATTGATAGAGTGGGTAATTTTGGACTTGTTGCGGGAGATTACCTTTCATTTTTCGGAGGGACTTCAGCAGCAGCGCCCTTAGTGGCAGGAACAGCAGCATTAGTCTATAGTGTAAATCCAGATTTAACAGTAGCTCAAATGCGCAATATACTTTATAATACCGCTGATGATATGGGTCCTTCTGGACGTGATAATAATTTCGGGCATGGTAGAGTCAATGCACATCAAGCGGTACTGGCTGCTGGTGGCTCAACTCCTCCTCCTCCTCCTCCTACTACTAATAATATAGCTCTGAACAAACCGGCCACCCAGTCTTCTACAAGATTTAATGGAGTAGCCTCAAGAGCTGTAGACGGAAATACGAATGGAAACTCTTTTACACATTCTGACTTTGAGCAAGGATGGTGGAGAGTAGATTTATTGGATCAATATGATATCAATAGAATCAATATTTTCAACAGAACAACGTGTTGTTCCGACCGACTTGTAGGAGCAAGCGTATACGTTGGTAATATTGGAAGCAGCAACCCCAATGATTATACATTGGTAGGCGCGTTGAATAGTAATGCACAAATCAATTTTACTAACCTTAACGTTAGAGGACGTTATGTGCTTATTGATAGAAATAATACAAACTGGTTAAGCCTGGCAGAAGTGCAAGTTTTTGGGACATTGGCGGCATCTGAGACTAACGTTGCACTAAACAAACCGGCCACCCAGTCCTCTACAAGATTTAATGGAGTAGCATCAAGAGCTGTAGATGGAAATACCAGTGGAAATTCTTTTACACATTCTGACTTCGAGCAAGGATGGTGGAGAGTAGATTTATTGGATCAATATGATATCAGTACAATCAATGTTTTTAATAGAACAAGTTGTTGTTCCGACCGACTCGTAGGAGCAAGAGTCTACGTTGGTAATATTGGAAGCAGTAACCCCAATGATTATACATTGGTAGGCTCGTTGAACAGTAATGCACAAATCAATTTTACTAACCTTAACGTTAGAGGACGATATGTGCTTATTGATAGAAGCAATACAAATTGGTTAAGCCTGTCAGAAGTGCAAGTTTTTGGAACAGTGGCGGCACCTGAAGCTAACGTTGCGCTAAACAAGCCGTCCACCCAATCTTCTATAAGATTTGGCGGAGCAGCCTCTAGAGCTGTTGATGGAAATACGAGTGGAAATTCTTTTACACATACTGACTTCGAACAAGGATGGTGGAGAGTAGATTTATTGGATGAATATAGTATAAGTACAATCAATGTATTTAACAGAACAACTTGCTGTTCTGACCGACTTGTAGGAGCAAGTGTCTACGTTGGAAATATTAGAAGTACTAACCCCAATGATTATACATTAGTAGGTTCATTAAACAGTAATGCACGGATCAACTTTACTAACCTTAACGTAAGTGGACGTTATGTCCTGATTGATAGAAATAATAGAAATTGGTTAAGCCTTGCAGAAGTACAAGTTTTTGGTACTATCGCACCATCCTTAAATTCTACTTTCAATATTACTAGTAATGAAGAAGTTGCAATTTTTCCTAATCCAGCAATAGAAGGTTTACATATAGATCTTTCAAAATACCAAAATGCGAGAACTACGTATTCCATTATTGATTATAATGGAATTGTAAGGATGAAAGGTCAGTTCAATGAAAATCATCTTGATCAAGAATACATTGAATTAGAAGGGTTGTTAAATGGTAATTATATTCTGTACTTAAACTCTGAAGGTAACAAACCCACAGCTCAAAAATTTATAGTATTGAAGCCGTAATAATTTGATTAAATAGTGTTAAGATTTTGGGCTCTCCTTATATTTCCCCTTAAGGAATTTTATTTATCGACCCAATTGAAGGTCTTAAAATAAGTTAGTGTCTCAGGCAAGCTCTATTTTCCCGATAGTCATATTTGTTAATATTGGGCAAGCCCAATATCCTGGAACGCCAAACCAACCACGCAACTTGCGGCTAACATTCGCGAGTTGGGTATGTTCACTTTCGTGAAATAGAATTTTATATTCATAGCACCGCTATTGAACATCAGGAAGGCGGAGATATTGACAAGTCTCCTAATCTTGTTCGCTTTTGAGAGCTTGATATTGATAGGGTGAGCAGATTATGAGCTCTACGGATAATCAAAGAAGATAATGCAAATGAATGTTGGATAAATTGTCGCGGAGTCGACTATAGTTCACCAAACAAAATTAAACAATACCATAAAATTTTTACTTTTTTTGCATCAATAGTTTTTTTGGTTGGGTTTAGCAATCACCTTAAATATTAAAGGAAAGAGAAAGTAAAATTCTTTTAATAATTACAATCAACTTCATACCAATCCAAAAAAAACAGAATTTTAAACTATGCCTTAGTGATCGGTTTTTATCTGGCTCATGATTAGAATATGAATCGTAAGGTAGCACTCAATTTTTTCTAATCCAATTAAAAAATATTTTTATGTCAACTTCTAAATTTCAACTTCAGGCTTTAAAATTAGTTTGTTGTTTCTTTCTAAGCGCTTTAAGTTTCGGAGCATTAATCGCTCAAAATCAAAATGATGGCAATTTTTATTATTGGTCTGATTTAGGGAAAACCGAATTAGAAGTTGACAATAATAGCTATATTCTATTGGCAAAAAACAATTCGATTTTCGAATCGAAATTTAAAAGCAACATCAACAATCAGCATATTAAAAAAGCCAGCAAAACTGGATTTTTCGTATATGAGAACAGTAATGGCAAAATATCCAAAAAGGACATTTTAAAAGATTTGTCCTTAGATGAAGAAAATTGGGAGATTCAACCAGGTCTCAAATCAAGTGCTGGCTCCGCTCCAATCCATCCAACAAAGAAAGTGTTGTTTAGATTAAATGATGAGAAAACACTTTCAGACATCGATAACATTTTAGATAAATATGAATTAGTTAATTCATATGAGGTCAGGCCAAATGTATTTACAATTGAAGTAGTAAGCGCTACTCAAGCGATGACCTTAGCCAATGAGATTTATGAATCAGGTCACGCAAAATTTTCACAACCTAATTTTACTGTAGATATAATTAAAAACAATGATCCGTTTTTTGAGCAACAATTTCAAATGCATAATACAGGTCAAATAGTAGCAGGAAGAGCAGGTACTCCGGATATTGATGCAGATGCTTTGGAAGCATGGGGAATCACCACTGGTAGTTCTTCCATCAGAGTTGCTGTTTTGGATGAAGGTTTAGAGGCACATCCTGATTTGACAGATGCAAATGGTAATAGTACGATTGTTGGAGGTTTCACTCCTGGTGCACCTGGTGGAAATGGAGCACCTGATGATAGTGAAATAGATGCTCACGGAATGGCTTGTGCGGGAATCATCAATGCAGCTCATAACAATATAGGTGTACGTGGAATGGCACCAGGAGTACGTCTGCTAGGTGTAAATATCTTTACTGCACAGACCACAGAAACTTTAGCAGCATCTTTTACATGGGCAATGAACAATGGAGCAGATGTCATTTCTAATTCATGGAGTTTTTTGGATTCAGATTGTAGTACGGATTTTCCAGTACTTAATGATGCTATTGATGATGCATTTCGCAACGGAAGAAATGGAAAAGGATGCTTAATTGTTTTTTCTGCTGGGAATCAAGCAGAGAATGGATGTGTAGGATATCCTGCAAGATTAAGCACTGTTACTGCTGTTGGCGCCA
Source organism: uncultured Saprospiraceae bacterium (assembly GCA_937997635.1). Classification (GTDB taxonomy): domain Bacteria; phylum Bacteroidota; class Bacteroidia; order Chitinophagales; family Saprospiraceae; genus CALFUK01. Next base: position 21,883 of record CALLFA010000213.1, read on the forward strand.
TTTCATCTTTAGGAGATAGATCTTTATATAGTCAATTTGGGCCTGAATTGGATTTAGTAGCACCTTCAAGTGAGACGCTTAATTCTGGAGACGTTCAAACGATTGACCGTGTGGGGGGGGCTGGATATAATGGCTCTGGTGATTATTTACCAAGTTTTGGAGGAACTTCAGCTGCCGCGCCATTGGTCGCTGGAGCAGCAGCACTCGTATATAGTATGAACCCAGATTTAACAGTTTCCCAAATGCGTGATATTCTACATACAACTGCAGATGACATGGGAACTCCTGGACCAGATCCCACTTTTGGATTTGGAAGAGTCAATGCACATCAAGCGGTACTGGCTGCTGGTGGATCAACTAATCCTCCTGCTACTTCTGATAATATAGCACTCAACAAACCAGCGACACAATCCTCTACAAGGTTTAATGGAGTAGCCTCAAGAGCGGTAGATGGAAATGCAAATGGTAACTCTTTCACACATACAGACTTAGAACAAGGATGGTGGAGAGTAGATTTATTGGATGAATATGATATCAATAGAATCAATGTTTTTAACAGAACAAACTGTTGTTCTGACCGACTTATAGGCGCAAGGGTTTATGTCGGCAATATTGAAAGCAGTAACCCGAACGATTATACTTTTGTAGGTGCATTGAATGCGAATGCGCAAATCAACTATACCAACCTTAATGTAAGTGGGCGCTATGTGCTTATTGACAGAAACAACACAAATTGGTTAAGTCTTGCAGAAGTACAGGTTTTTGGTAAATTAGCTGCAAATGAGGAAAACGTTGCACTAAACAAACCTGCCACTCAATCTTCTACAGAATTTGGTCTAGGTGCTTCTATCGCAGTTGACGGAAATATTAGTGGAAATTCTTTTACACATACTGACTTCGAACAAGGATGGTGGAGAGTAGATTTATTGGATGAATATGATATCAGTAGAATCTATATTACCAACAGAACAACTTGTTGTCCCGAACGACTTGTAGGCGCAAGGGTTTACGTTGGAAATATTGGAAGCACCAACCCGAATGATTATACATTTGTGGGTGAATTGAATAGTAATCCACAAATCAACTTTTTTAATCTTAATGTAAGCGGACGCTATGTTTTGATTGACAGAAACAATACCAATTGGTTAAGTCTAGCCGAAGTACAAGTTTTTGGGACTTTGGCAATTCCTGAAGAAAACGTTGCGCTAAACAAGCCAGCCACACAATCTTCTACAAGATTTGGAGGAGTGGCCTCAAGAGCTGTTGATGGTAATACCAATGGAAATTCTTTTACGCATACTGACTTCGAACAAGGATGGTGGAGAGTAGATCTACAGGACGAATATATTATCAGCACAATTAATGTTTTCAATAGAACTACCTGTTGCTCAGAACGACTTTCTGGAACTGGAATCTACGTAGGGAGCATTCGTAGTACTAATCCAGATGATTTTATTCCTATCGGAGACCTGGATAGTGATGCAATGCGTACTTTTGAAAGTCTCAACGTGAGAGGCCGTTATGTTCTTATTAGCAAATTTAACACAGATTATTTGAGTCTTGCGGAGGTTCAAGTTTTTGGTACTCTCGCACCATCCATAAATACTACTTTCAATATTACTAGGAATGAAGAAGTTGCAATTTTTCCTAATCCGGCAATAGAAGGATTACATATAGATCTTTCAAAATACCAAAATGCGAGAACTACGTATTCCATTATTGATTATAATGGAATTGTAAGGATGAAAGGCCAGTTCAATGAAAATCATCCTGATCAAGAATACATTGAATTAGATGGGTTATTAAATGGTAATTATATTTTGTACTTAAATAATCCTGAGGGTAACAAACCCACAGCTCAAAAATTTGTAGTATTGAAGCCGTAATAATTTGATTAAATAGCGTTAAGATTTGGGGCTCTCCTTATATTTCCTTACAAGGAATTTTATGTATCGATCCATTGATGGTCTCATAATAGGGGAGAGTCCCAGGTAAGCGCTATTTTTCCCAATAGCCCTAATTATTGATATTGGGTGAGTCAAAGATTATATCCTGATAAGCTACATTTAGCTTGATAAATTGCTGGTTTCATATGCAAATAAATTGTAAAATTTATATGTATCACTTATATTAAAGTGAACATTACGTATGACAATTAAATTAACGTGGCAACTCAATAAATCCGTCATTGAAAAGGCGAAAAAATATGCGAAAGGCAATAATCAAAGTTTATCCCAACTCATTGATTCTTATTTAGAAAAGATAATATCGGCAAATCCAGAACTTGGCGATCCTGGATTAGACTCGATTTGATTGATTAAAAGATCAAATCATTAATACATGGAAGCTGAACCATATGGAATAGAAAAAGAACATGCTCACCAACGAGCAATAGAATTAGTCCCTGAAAATTTCTTTTGGGATTGTGTTGATGAATTGGCACCTTTTGGGTCAGATGAAGGTGATATGGCACTATCTGAATTTAGAAGATGGAGAAGTTCTAATCCAAATTCACCTTTAATAAACTGTTTGCAATGGACAATTGAAAGCGTTGGAGAAATTAGATTTGAAGAATATGATTATAGAATTCTTAACAGAGAATTGATCAACACTCAAATCAATAATATCCACTTTAATGATCAACAGTATATTTTTACTTTAGATATATCTGTTATTGCAACCGGATTTGGACAATTGCTTGATGAAGGAAAAATTGAAGAAAATTGTAAACCAATTATTCAAATAGCCCTGGACAGGCTGAAAATATGGAATGAATTATTAAATGAATGGGAGTATAAGAAAGAATACTTGAAAAAATTAAGTGTATTACAAAGAGTATTAAATGAAGCTTAGAAAATTAACTGGATATTACAATTAATAGCAAATATTCCTGATGGGTTTTAACAATGTATTTAGTATTTTTATTCAAGAGACAGTACAACGTTACCTCATTTAGTGGTTGAAGGCTCAATTGAAATGTATAGGTTAAGTAGTAAAGAAATTGATGTAAAAACGTTTCCAGTTTCTCTCACTGTTGATTTCATTAAAATCTATCAAAATGAAAAAGATCACTAAGCTCTATATTTTAATAATAACTTTTGCAATAGGCATCAATTTGAGCGGTTCGATAAATGCACAGTTTATAGATGGTGGAAATCAGCATACTGTTTTCTTAACCAAGAAAAAGGAAGTATGGACAATGGGGAAAAATGAATATGGAGAATTGGGTGACTCCACTAATATAAGACGAATATATCCGGTGAAAGTGAAGGGTCTTCCTCCCATAGAGTTTGTTTCTAGAGGATACAAGCATACCCTAGCAATAGACAATAATGGTCATGTTTGGTCATGGGGTTGGAATAATTACGGTCAGTTAGGAGCTGAGTTGCCTTTAAATTACAACTACCCTCAAATAGTAGATGGCATTACCAGTGCAGTAGCAGTAGAAGGTGGGCATTGGCATTCTCTTGCGCTTTTGGAAGATGGAAGAGTAATGAGTTGGGGACATAATTTTTACGGTGAACTTGGAAATGGCAATAGGGAGCATACGGAAGTTCCGACATATGTATCAGGACTCAAAGACATTATTAAAATTGCATCCGTAGGTTATTTTTCATTAGCCTTAGACAAACAGGGACGTCTTTGGTCTTGGGGTTCCAATACTTATGGAAACCTTGGAGATGGAACAACCACCCTAAAAACGAGCCAGTAAGAGTCAAAGGAATGACTAAAGTTATTGATATGGCCACTGGTTGGCATCATGCAATCGCTCTTAAAAAAGATGGCTCTGTATGGGTTTGGGGAGATAATCCGTATGGACAATTAGGGACAGGAAACTATGATGATATTCATCTTCCTCACAAACTTACCTCAGTTCCAAAAGCCAAAAAAGTTGCGTGTGGTAGTTGGCATACGATGATAATCGATAATCAAGACAAGGTGTGGTGTTGGGGGAGAAATGAAAATGGCATGCTTGGAAACAATTCTGAACAGAACTCAACAACTCCAGTACAGTTGGATATTACAAATATTAAGCATATTGGAGCAGGTTGCTTTCAGTCTATAGCAATCGATTATGATGATAATATTCTAGTTTGGGGCGAAAACTGGAATGGGCAACTTGGAATTGGAAATTATAAAAGACAATTAATACCTACAAAATCGATAATAAACAATCTAAATGAATTCAATCTGACTGAAGAACACCTCAAGAACATCCACGAAGAAGCAAGCTATGCTATGGGCTTAGAGGAAGTTGTCCCATATGAATATAAAAACTCAGTTAAAGAATTTGTCAAATACAATAAAAAGTTCTTACTGAGCTTTTTACTGAATGTTTTATTGATAAGTATAGTGTTAAAATACAGATGGAAATTACAATATAAATCTTTTTGAAACTGACCATGAGCACCAAGCCCAATCTCATCTATACTAAACTCGATTTAATTCTGTTATTAGATTACAATCAGAAAAATGAAGATACTTTTCAATCTGCTGCTGTTGGTAAGCTGTTTCCTATACGCGTGTGATGATTCTGAAATACCTGAAACACCTGGAGCTCAAGAGATTCTTGGCTTTGACTTATTAACAGACATTACCGGACATTGGGTGGGCAGCAATCAAACGGCATTTGGTTTATTTGATTGGTTTGCCTTTGATTTTAGACCAATATCTGGGTCTCATAGTCACTCTATTTATGAAGGAGCAACCAATCAAAATATCATCAATTCTGTCTTTGTTGCAGATGTTGATGGCGAACAACGAATTGTTGCTAGGAATGGCGGTTGGCTTGGTAGTCAATATAGGCGATGTACTTTGTCCTTGACATTGCTTCTAAGAATAGGGATGAATCATTCTACAGATTAGTCGATGCGATAGGTGGAGAAAATCGAGCATTTGTTGAATTTCGATTTAAACAAGACTCTATGTTCTTTGATGCGTATAAAGATAATAGTGGGCGCCTCGATATACCAGAACTCCATATGTCATTTAAAGGGGCAAATAGAAACAGTCAGTACGCTTCTAATGCCATAGAATTATTTGATTTTCCCTCTACCGTTTCTGAAGTCAACTTGACTGATGCATTTGATAATTTAGTTGATCCGGATTCAGCGCTCTTCTTAGAAGAAACTGATGACCCATTTCCAAAATCCGACCATGGCTACGTCAGTGATTTAACTATTGACATTATTCGCGATGCAGATACTGAAAATCAGGGCTTATTTTTATTCATTTCAAAGGAAGCGTTGGTTTCTTCCGAAGGCATCCCAAATGTTGACAATATTGACAATAGCGTAATCAGAACAATCCAAATTAGAAATGCGGAAAGTAATTATGTAGCCACCTATTTGCATCCTGATGATTACTACCTCACGGTGTTTATGGATAATGACAACAATGGGTTTCCGTCGACTGGCGATAGATCTAGTGGGAGTGTGTTTAAGCAGGTGAGGGCCGAGAGTGTTGAGGAGGCGAGTGTAGAGTTATCGCTTATGGTGGAGTAGATTCACTTGTTGGGAGTTGGCAGTTCTTGCATTGAGTAGCCTCGAATTCATTCGATGAAATGGTTATAGAAATTTAACAAAGTAGTACTTGTAGAAAGAGGGTGGACTTTATGGGGTTTAATTTTTTTATGGTAAAAAAGTAATCTAGATAAATTTCTGATTTGAAAAGCAAATGAGCAGAAAATGATATTTTTGGAACAAACGCAACCAATATGGCAGAAGGAACATTCATATGGGCGGATTTATCTACTTACGACACCAAAAAATCGACGGCATTCTACAGCTCATTATTTGATTGGCATACGAAAGATGTTGATGGATATACCATGCTCTCATCAGAAGGGTCTGTTGTTGCAGGGCTTTATGAAACACCAGCATTCTTTAAAAAGATAAACATGCCTCATTTTTGGATGAGCTATTTTCAGGTCACTGATGTTTCTGAACTATCTGGTTTTGCAGATTCATTAGGTGGGAAAGTGGAGATTAACACCATTCCATTTTATAATGGCAACATATCCCTGATTAGAGATTCAATGGGTGCAGGTTTTACGGTCTACGACGGCAATACATTACAATTTTCAGCAGACAATGCAAATCATTCCATTATCGGTACAGAATTACACACCTCCAATATGGATAAGTCGCTTTCCTTTTACCGAGGGCTATTTAATTGGGAATTTGTTGAAGATGGAAGTCATCGTTATCAAGTCATGATCAACGGTGCAGCATCCAATATTTATATCTATGAATTATCTAATGCCATCAAAGGAAAATATGAATATTGGACGATAAGTTTTCAGACATCAAATATGACTGAGTTAAAAAATCACGCGTTGAAACTAAATGGCAGCATCATTAGTGAAGAGAGCAACAGAGTATTAATAACAGATGATTCTGGAGAGGCCTTTTTTTATGTACAGCAGACATAGTACAATGGAGATTCGTTTTTATCGATCAATTATAATCTTAGTATTGTATTTTTCTGAACAGTGCACATTGATGGTATGACAAATCGTGTCTAGATGTGTGTGTTAAATTAAAATGGTTAAATGGATTTTACTGTCGAAATTAGAGTTAAAGAAATTCTTAAACTAAGAGAAATATTTTTTGCTGACTCATGGTGTTTTTGCTTACGCCCTTTCAGGGTTTATGTTATACAATAATTCTTTTACCAAGGGTGCACCCTTGGCTATTTTCTAGCGCCCCTTCAGGACTTTTAACCTAAATACAATTAGCTATTAACTCTTTTTTAGCCTGCAATACCCCAAAGGGGTATCATCAACAGCGGGGGACATCGTCCCCCGCAGATGTTATGTTTACCCAGTCTGCGCCGATAAATCCTTTCTATCCGCCCAAGGCCCTGTGATCGCAACAGTATCCCCATTTCCTTGAATGTTGACAAAGAGTGTTTTTCCTGATGGGGAGAAAGTAGCACCTGCGAATTCCGATTTGGAGCCGACGTTGTGACCGAAGGTATAAATCTCTCCGCTTGGTGTGATGCCTCTGATGAAAGCATCTTTATGGTCTTCGCAAAGGATGACATCTCCCCAAGGCGAGATGGTGAGGTTGTCACAATTTTTTAAAATGTTCTTGTTGTCTGATTCTGCAAAAAGGTAAAGTTTGCCTGGGGCGTTTGTTTCTTGCACCGTACCTTCAGATTGACTTGGCACATATTTGAATACTTGGCCGAGTTCATCTGGTCCTCCATTTGTGCAAGCAAAAAACAGTTCGTTATTGCCAAACCACATGCCTTCTCCTCTGGCAAATTTAGCGGCTCCCAGTTCTTCAAACCCTCTGAGCCGTAAGTCCTCTTCCGGGGATTCTACATGATCGATGTCTTTCCATTCGATATCATAGGCAATGCCGATTTCTACATTGCGCCCAGACCAGTTACGAGTGTCCATTCTTTTTTGAGAGGTGAAACAAAGGACTTGTAATCTGCCACCGTCAGAGAGCTTGTTTTTTGTATTTGGAATAAAACGGTAGATGAGACTGTCACCTCTGTCTTCCGTCTGATACACAATGCTTGTTTTGGGATCGACGCAAACGGCCTCATGATTAAATCGACCCATCGCTTTGAGTGGAAGAGGTGGTGCTAAGCTTATAGATTCGGATGCTGCTACTTCAAAGTTGTAGCCATGTGCCTGCTCTCTATCTTCAGATTTAGAAGACACATTCTCCTCACAACTTATCCATGAACCCCAAGGAGTGGGACCTCCTGCACAGTTTCGCGTAGTGCCAGCAAGGGACAGATATTCTAATTCCACTTGCTGAGTGACTTCATTATAGACTAGGGAAGTTGTACCGCCCATTGCTGGTGATTTGCCATAACCATAATCATACAAATCAGACTTATTAAGATTGGAAAGTAACTCATTATTTTCCCCAAAAGGTCCTTTTTTAGAACCAGGGCTAAGTTCATGATTTCTAATCAGAATAACTTTTCCATTGGAAGAGGCAAATGCTGCCATGCCATCTGCAGCACCAGGCAAAATAAACCCATCTTCCATTTTCCTTCCTGCTTTCGAGATGATCTTATAGCTGAACCCCTCTGGAAGATCTAGATAGCTTGCACTGTCTTTTTTCAATGGCCCGTATCTAAACATTTCGGTCGTCAAAGACTTGTCAGACACACATCTCGATAGTCCGATAAAACCAAGGCTTATCACTGCGGAGTGTTGGATGAATGATCTTCTTTTCATGTGTAGTAAGATAGGGAGAATAGTTGGGTTTGTTGGGTCGTTCGCAGGCTCACTTGTTGGGTCGTTCGCGGAGCTCACTTGTTGGGTTGTTCGCGGGGCTCACTTGTTGGGTCGTTCGCAGGCTCACTTGTTGGGTCGTTCGCGGAGCTCACTTGTTGGGGCGTTCGCGGGGCTCACTTGTTGGGTCGTTCGGAGGCTCACTTGTTGGGTCGTTCGCAGGCTCACTTGTTGGGTCGTTCGCGGAGCTCACTTGTTGGGTTGTTCGCGTAGCTCACTGTTGGGTCGTTCGCGTAGCTCACTTGTTGGGGCGTTTCGCAGGCTCACTTGTTGGGGCGTTCGCGGAGCTCACTTGTTGGGTCGTTCGCGGGGCTCACTGTTGGGGGCACAAAAAAAACGCCAACCTAATGCTTTAGGTTGGCGCGAATATAATCTGCGATGTTAGAATTATATTTATTTTTTATCCCACCATACTTTAGTGGCATTATCATCGGCTCCACTGAGTAAAGATTGTGCGGCCATGACGGCAGCGCCATTATTACTAAATTCACTATCGACAAAAGTCATTCGGCGCATCTGATCATTGACACCAACTGTTGGATTATCAGAAGCAATCAACGGATACGTTCTTGGATAACCCGTACGTCTTTTCTCCGTATACGCTTCCCATCCATCAGGATATAAAGCAATCCATTTCTGAGTAATTATTTGCTCTAGTTGAGTTTCTGAATCGCCTCCAGTTGCAAAAGCAATTGGTATATCACTTACTGGTGGTGAACTTGCGTCAGCTGCCGCAGGTGTATTGCTACTTGTTATGTAAGCGCTTGCATCAGCACCAGCTATCTCT
>CALLFA010000214.1 GCA_937997635.1 uncultured Saprospiraceae bacterium
AAGGAAGAATCATCAGCAGGTCCATATGCACCAGGTGATGATGTGACCTATACAATTACAGTAACGAATCAAGGAACTATAGATGCAACATCATTTGAGTTGACTGATTATATTCCTGCTGGTATGACATTAAGTGCTGCAGATGCCAATGGTTGGACAGGTCCTGATGCAGGTCCTGTAACAGTAGCTGGTGGCGCATTAGCTGCTGGTGCAAGTACCGCAGTCGATATCGTATTGACAATTGATGACGATTTCATGGGTACATCTTTAGTGAACTTTGCAGAGATCAGTGATGATGCGAATGCATTGGGTCAACCTGATGTAGATAGTACACCAGACGCGAATGATGCTAACGATGCTGGTGGAATGGTGAATTCTCCTGCGGATGATTTTCTAGATGGTGACGGAAGTGGTGCACCTGGAAACGGTGTTGCTGCAACAGATGAAGATGATCACGATCCTGAAGACATTGTAGTTGGACAAATATTCGATTTAGCCTTAGTTAAGGAAGAATCATCAGCAGGTCCATATGCAGCAGGTGATGATGTAACCTATACAATTACAGTAACGAATCAAGGAACTATAGATGCAACATCTTTTGAGTTGACTGATTATATTCCTACTGGCATGACATTAAGTGCTGCAGATGCCAATGGCTGGGCAGGTCCTGCTGCAGGCCCTGTGACAGTAGCTGGTGGCCCATTAGCTGCAGGTGCAAGTACAGCAGTCGATATCGTATTGACAATTGATGACGATTTCATGGGTACATCTTTAGTGAACTTTGCAGAGATCAGTGATGATGCGAATGCATTGGGTCAACCTGATGTAGATAGTACACCTGACGCAAATGATGCGAATGATGCAGGTGGTGCACCTGATACTCCATCTGATGATGTAGTTGGTGGTGACGGTTCTGGAGCTCCTGGAGATACAGATCCTGCAACAGATGAGGATGATCACGATCCTGAGCAAATTGAAGTTAATCAGATTTATGATCTTGCTCTTATTAAAACAGAAACTTCGACTGGTCCTTATTTACCAGGTGAAGACGTGACGTATACGATTACAGTTTGTAACCAAGGTACATTAGATGCGAATAATGTGATTGTAACGGATTATGTTCCTGCAGATATGACATTAAGTACATCTGATAATAATGGTTGGGCTGGTGCTGGTCCAGTAAATGCAGTTATACCATCTATAGCTGCAGGTCTTTGTGAAACAATTGACATTGTTTTAACTATCGATCCTGCTTTTGCTGGAGGAGTCATAGTCAATTTTGCAGAAATCTCTGCAGACGATGGTGATGATGTGGATAGTACACCAGATACTGATGATGGTAATGACCCAGGTGGAATAGTAAATTCTCCTACTGATGACATATTTAATGGTGATGGCATATTCGATGAAGATGATCATGATCCAGAAGATATCTTAGTTGAGATTTTTGATTTAGCACTTGTTAAAACGGTTAGTCCTAACACGCCAAGTCCATTTGATGCTGGTGATGTTGTTACTTTTGACATAGAAGTCACAAACCAAGGTTCTACAAATGCATTTGCAATTGGTATTGTTGATTATATACCTGCAGGTCTGATATTGATTGATAATAATTGGTCTATGAGTAACGGTAATGCCGTACTTAATAATCCAATTACATTCTTGGCGCCTGGATCTTCTACGACAAGAAGCATTACATTTTTAATTGATCCTGCTTTTATGGGAACTTCGATTATTAATAATGCTGAGATAAGTAGTGCTGATAACAATACGAATCCATTTGACACACCTCCGACGGATGTTGATTCGACACCAGGAGATAATGCTACACCAGATGATCTAGCTAACAACGATGATACGATGGATACTATGGGTGGTGATGATCAAGATCCAGAAATGATTGCTATAGGCCAAGTCTATGATTTAGCCTTGATAAAGCAAGAAACTTCAAGTGGGCCATACATGCCTGGCGACGATGTAGAATTCACGATTACTGTTTGTAATCAAGGAACTTTAGATGCTGCAAATATTGAAGTCACTGATTATATACCAGTAGGTATGACATTTGCGAGTAGCCCAGATTTTGCGGCAGCAGGTGCAAATGCAGTTGCAACAATCGCTTCTTTACCTGTATCAGCATGTGAAGACTTAGTTATTGTATTGACTATTGATCCTGATTTCCAAGGAACATCAATATCAAATAATGCTGAAATTACAGCAGATGATGGTGATGATGTTGATAGTACGCCTGGTGACAATTCACAACCGAATGATTTTATGGATGATGATGACATGACAGAAACAGATGGTGGTGATGATGAAGATCCAGAATTGATTATGGTTGAACAAATGTATGACCTTGCGTTAATCAAGGAAGAATTATCTGCTGGACCTTATATTCCAGGTGATGATGTTACCTATACAATAACTGTTTGTAATCAAGGTTCGCTTGATGCAATGGGAGTTGAGGTTACAGACTACATTCCAGCTGAAATGACTTTAAGTTCTTCAGATAATAATGGATGGACTTCAGCAGGTGCGGTTGCAACAAATGTTATTCCATCAGTGGCAGTAGGAGCATGTGAGATGATTAATATAGTATTAACGATAGATCCAGCATTTGCTGGAGGAGATATCATCAACTTTGCAGAAATCTCTGCTGATGATGGCGATGATCTTGATAGTACACCAGATAATACAAACGGCAACGATGCAGGTGGTAATCCAGAATCTCCTTCTGATGATGAGTTAGATGGTGATGGTACAGGTGCTCCTGGTGATTCAGTAGCAGGTACTGATGAAGATGATCATGATCCAGAATTGATTACTGTAGAAATCTTCGATTTAGCGCTTACCAAAACGCTAAGCCCTAACACTCCAGGGCCATCATTTGATCCAGGAGATGTTGTTACTTTTGATCTTACTGTAGAAAATCAAGGAACCATTAATGCATTTAATATTGATCTTGTAGATTATGTTCCTCAAGGACTGATTTTGGTTGACAATGCTTGGACGCTAGTTGGTGGTAATGCGGATTTAAATTCTCCGATTTCCTTCTTACAAGCTGGAGCTTCGACCACAGTGCAGATAACTTTCCTTGTCGATCCTGGATTTACAGGTGCATCAATTGTCAATGATTCAGAAATTTCTGCCGCTGACAATAATACGAACCCATTTGATACGCCTCCAACGGATGTGGATTCTACTCCAGGAGATGATGCAACACCGATTGATCTTGCAGGTAACGATGATACCATGGATATGATGGGTGGTGATGATCAAGATCCAGAATTGATTATGATTAATCAGATACAAGAAATGTTTGATTTAGCATTAATTAAAACAATTAATGCAGCTACACCAGGTCCATATTTCTCTGGTGATGTCGTGACATTTGATATCATGGTAGTTAATCAAGGTAATGTAGATGCCTTCAATATTCAAGTAACCGATTATATCCCAGCAGGATTAACACTTGCTGATGCAAATTGGACTAATGTTGGAACTGATGCAGTCTTGTTAAATCCGATATCATTCTTAGCAGCTGGTGACAACACTGTTGTTACGATATCATTCCTAATTGATGCTTCGGCTGGAGGTGAATTCATCTTGAATGATTCTGAAATATCAGATGCTGATGATGATACAAATCCTTTTAATACTCCTCCAACGGATATTGATAGTACGCCTGATTCTACTAACGGCAATGATGCCGGTGGTGCAGAAGGTACGCCATCTGATGATGTACTAACTGGTGACGGTACTGGTGTTCCAGGTGACATGAATCCTATCACGGATGAGGATGATCATGATCCAGAAGGCCTACAAGTATGTAAACCATCTAATGTTGGTTTGATTTTCGAAGGTAGTGCAAATAACTGCTTAGTTCCAGGTGAGACTACAGTAAGAAATGCTATATCCGGTGGATTTACTGTTTCTCCAGGCGATGAATTAGTCTACATATTAGTTGAAAATGGTGACATTGTAGATGTGGCAATTGTTGCTGAATTTACAATTTCGGCTCCTGGTGATTACAGTATACACCCTGTCATATTTGATCCAGCTGAATGTGATGTTCCAACATTAGGGACAGTTGCAGACATACTAGATAGTTGCACATGTTTTGATATTGATTTAGTAGGTGTACCAGCACCTGTTGAAACATGTTGTCCAGCTAATGCAGGTGGATTGGCAGATATTATGGTTGATGGTTGTGCGGATACTGCTGATGGTAGTATGGCTTCAGTCTCAGCTGTATCAGTTGGTGCTAATATACCAGCAGGCTCTACAATACTATACATATTAACTTCAAATGGAGTTATTGAAGCGACTAGCACCACACCATCATTTATGGTAGATATGTCAGGTGCATTTTCACTTCATACGTTGGTTTATAATCCAGCCGAATTTGATTTGAGTTTCATTACTGAAGGAACTACCGTTATTAATCAAGTGAATCAACAATTACTAAATCAAGACACTTGTGGTGACATTGACTTAAATGGTTCACCAATACAAGTAAATGATTGTAATATGGATTGTCCATTTGATTTAATATTACCGGTAACTATGCCAATATTGTTCGAAGCTGAAAATACAATCACATCAGATGCCATAATAACATCTGGCCCGGTTGAATTTTCTGCAGGCTTTGAGATTACTTTAGAAGCAGGCTTTGAAGTAACTCTTGGTACTGAGTTTGAAGCATTTATTGAAGGCTGTATGAATTAGATTAGAGTGAGATAGAATCTCAGATTTTTAAAATAACTGTGTTAAAGGTCCAGAAGGTTAATTTCTTCTGGACCTTTTTTTATGATTGATAATCCTGTTGTATTTTTATATTAAAATCTTTCTTATGAAATCATCAGTATTGTTTTTCATTCTGTCAATGTTGACCTTAACAATGTCTTGCAATAATCAATCAACTGCTACAGTATCCGGAAGTCTAGATCTGCAAGGATTTACACATATAGACATACCTGGCTCCAATGTTCAATTATTCACAAAGGAAGACCAAACAGGAAAAATGCTTGAACAAGGCTTTATCCAAAATGGACAGAAGAATGGCTCATGGACACTATTTCATGACAATGAAAGCATACAAAGCATAACAAATTATATCAATGGTATATTGAATGGATCATATCTGGAATTCAACAATAGAGGCCAATTGGTGAAACGAATAGAATATCTCAATAATCAATTTCACGGCTTATACGGTGAATATAAATATGGTAGGCCGTTGAAAGAAATAACATATGACAATGGTATTCAGCAAGGTCCATTCAGGATTTGGAATGATATGGGGAAGCTAACTCAAAAAGGACAAAACAAGAACGGGAAATTAGACGGAACACTCCAATATTTCAATGATGACGAACAACTGATCATGCAATATGAATATAAAGATGGAGAAGTTGAAAGCGGAGGAATGGTCAATTAGGGCGTCCGTAAGCTCATTTGTCAGACTCCTTTGAATTACTTGGTTGAGATCAAATTAAAAGACTTTCTGAATGAGTAATGCTGCTTTGAATTAACGAATTACATGTGAAGTACATATGAGTCATCACCAAAGAGTAACCCACCAGTGCAAGACGTAAACATGACCAAACAAAACATATATATTGCTTTTCTGTATATATATAGAAATATTTAATACATTAGTATTCAAATAAAAACTACATTAATGAATATTGTGTTAAAACACCCTGCTATTCATGACTTATTACAATCTGGTAAAGAAGAAAAGTCTTTATCATTTTCACATAAAACGACATTACTTGAAACATTTAAAGGCTTGATTTCAGAGGCAGTTGCAACCAATAAAACTGTAGTCGTATCGTCTAATCATGCCAAAGATCTAAAAGAACTTTTTGAGTATACCCGCTCCTATTACCAGCTTGCAATGCACGTAGACGGGGAGTTTGTCAGTACAGAGTCTATTTATCAATGGAGATTGGCATTAAAGAAAAAGAGTAATATTCAAAACAGATTAGTATGGAATGGAGTCAGAAGAAACATCGCTAGCATTGAGTCAGAAATAGACTCTTATTTTACACAAACGTATCATAAGAATCTTTCAAATTTGAAGGTAGATACAACTCAAAACGAATTTGACTTGTATATGCCAATTTTAGAATACTGTCTTCCCTCCCATTTATTTAATGGTACTGAAATAGAATTTCATGATTTAAAAAGATTGGTTAGCAAGTTTGCTCATTCTTATAATACAGAGTATAAATTACTTGATCAAGTTGCTCATTTTAGTGACTTCATGACCGATGTAAATGAATCAGAAAATATTCCCCTAGACTCGCTAGCCCAAAGGTCAAGTGAACTGACTATACTATTTCTTAATAATATCAATAGTTATAAATCAAAATGGCAAACACAATTAAAATCTCAAGAAAAAATTGCCATGAGTCAATTGAGAAGTCTAAATCTCATTAATGAGAAACTCACTTCACTTAATCTTGAATTAAGCAACTCTTCTTCTTTTATAGAAAGATTAACCTCAAATTTTCAGACTAAAACACAGCAAGAAAACTTTAAGTATTCGATAGAATTGGAATTTGATGAATGGTTAGAAGCGTTTTCAAGGGAGTTACCCAAAATTCACGCAGAATATTCTCTAGCTGAGGAAAGTACGATTGAACCCAATATCCTCATACTTAAAAAACGATTACAGTCATACATTAATGAGGTTAGAAAACAAAAACAGTTTGAAGGTCAGCAACAATTTAATCAACTTAATGCTCAAAACTGTCCAAAAATTTTCAAAGATATTCTAGATGAACTAAAGGACTTTTATGCTGAATTAGCTAAACATAACTTATTGGATGCAATAGGTAAAGACAAGTCTTTTAATCTTCACAGTAGTTATCAATATCTGTTGAAAGTCAAAGCCATGTTGGATTCTTTGGTATTGATGAATAAGGCCTACCCTACATATGTGCAATGGAAGAAAGAATTGAATGGGCTCAATAAATTAGAAAAGCTGATCATCAGCACATTCGTCGATCAATTCGCAGATAACCTAAATTGGTCAGCTATATTTGAGGAATACTATTCCAAAATCTTGCGGTCTATTGCAATTCCTGACATGGATATCAATGTACTCCTGTCTAAGTATACATCATTAACGCAAAATGAAAACGCTATCCAAAAAGACAGTTTAAATAATATTCAAAAGTTTGATATTAGACAACATATTGAATCCCTAAAAACGACAAATTCAAAATTATTCAAAGAATTGTTTCAAAAAAAGTATAAAGAAAATTCTATTTCTATATACACACTTTTTGATCAAATGAATGAGCTACTGCCTTTATGTTTTGTAAGAAAAGAAATACTAGGACAGTCTACAAATTCAAATTGGGACATTCACATTCACTTAGATGTTATTGGTAGAGATGAGGTCGCAAAGGATCTGCCAGTGCGAGGAGATGAGTTTGTCCATCTTCAATATAAAACTGCTGCGGCAGATATTCAGTTTGATAGCAAAACGTATCTCAAACATCCTAAAGTACAAACAGATGAAAATCAATTAAATTTCTGTAGAACATTATCACAAAAATTGTCTCTATATCAAAATAGAATTCAGATTTTCAATTGTGGAGAAATGTTTATTGTTAGCTTTTTAGATAAGCTTTTAAATGTTCAAATGTTAGAAACAAATGAGCATTTGACTTTTAAAGAATTTATTATAGACAACGATCTCAATTATTCTTTGGAAGATATATTTTTTAAAAGAGAGTCTAAAATTCACGTTTTGACTCAAGATGGTGTTTTAAATCCCTATGATTCATCTTC
The DNA here is from genome assembly GCA_937997635.1 of uncultured Saprospiraceae bacterium. Classification (GTDB taxonomy): domain Bacteria; phylum Bacteroidota; class Bacteroidia; order Chitinophagales; family Saprospiraceae; genus CALFUK01. The sequence continues at coordinate 7,813 of CALLFA010000214.1, forward strand.
ACTAGATTGGCAAATGCATCTGATACAATTGATGAAAAGAGCAAGAATGAATATTCAATCTGTGAGTCTTGCTGAGTTAATGGAAAGTAATTATACGTCTATTCTGTTAAAAAAATCAGACGACAGTATTTCGGACTTAGACACGCAGAAAACTCAAATGCTCACTGCTTCTACAGTTGAATGAAGCCACTACAACTTGATCTGTTGCGCCTGAGGGATCGTATCATTGTCAAAGACGATAATGGCACAAAAAAAATCATCGATCCCGTCAGGAAAAGATTAATTGTACTTACACCAGAAGAATATGTAAGACAACTGATATTACATTACTTAATAGAAGAAAAACAGTGCTCGAAAACAAGAATTTTGGTCGAAAAGGAGATCAAACTGGGTGATATAAAAAAGCGCTTTGATGTTGTTGTTCTAGATGAAAATCAAGATCCTTATCTCTTAATAGAATGCAAACGACACAACAAAAAATTGAATCAAGCTACCTTTGATCAAATATCTAGATATAATCTCGAATTGAAGGCTCCCTACCTTTTGATCAGCAATGGATTAGAAAATTATCTGGCCTATGTTGACTTTGAGACCCAAAAATTCAATTTTTTGGACAAGATTCCTCACCTTTAAGCAAAACTGACTTATGGAAAAAGAGCTCAATTGGAATGCAAATGAGTTTATCACCTTTTTACTTCTTCATGCCTCACATGCAGATTTGGAATTTACTGATGATGAGAAGGAATCAATCATGGAACGTGTTTCTCCAGATGTCTTTGAGCAGATTTATGCTTCTTATGAAGAAATGGGTGAATTTGAAATACTGCAAACGATTTTAGATTACAAAGGACTTTACTACCCAACGATAGATAGGAAAAATGAATTGTTAGATTTGGTTAAGAAACAATTTCAAGCCGATGGAGTTGTGTCAAGTCTGGAAAAGAGTTTAATGTTATTTTTAGAAAAATTACTTTGATTTGGATTTAGCGATAAAAGAAAAATTGTTTGTGGTCACAGGTTCAACTAGCGGATTTGGACGAGCCATAGCAAGTGTATTGTTGTCAGAAGGTGCCAATGTCATATTAAATGCAAGAGGAGAAGAAAATTTGAAAGCTTTTCAAAGTGATTTTCCAAATAAAGCAGAAATATTAGTTGGTGACATTACTTCAGATGCGACAATAAGTGAATTAATAAGAAAGATTGGACAAAGGCAGCTCAGTGGTATATTAATTAATGCAGGTGGACCGCCAGCTTCTTCTTTTTTAGCCACGGAAATGCAGGAATGGGATCAAGCATATCAATCTGTTTTGCGATGGAAAGTGAAGTTGACAAAAGCAGTTTTACCACTCATGCAGAATAACAACTATGGACGAATAGTCTATATAGAAAGTGCATCTGTGAAGCAACCAATTGAAAATCTTGTGCTTAGTAATTCTCTCCGATTAGCTGTCGTTGGCTTTGTCAAAACCCTATCACAAGAAATCGCAAGAGAAGGCATTACCCTGAATGTGGTGGCACCTGGATATCACAATACGTCTGCCATGCAACGGTTATTTCAAAAGAAAAGTGACCTCTCTGGATTAAGCATCGCTCAAGCAAAAGAAGTCTATGAAAAACAAACGATGGTCGGCAATTTAGGTGAAGCAGATGATCTAGCAACATTAGCAGTATGGCTACTCTCCCCTGTTTCTAAATATGTCACTGGTCAAACCATTACCATAGACGGGGGACTAGTAAGCAATACTTTATAAATTAGCTGTAAGCATTCGTTCTTTTCCCTGTAGATCTGGATGTATGATGACATCTTTATATCCAGCATTCATAAATATTGATTGAATTTCTTTTGCTTTAAATTCATTTAATTCTACAAATATTCTTCCAGCTTCTTTTAAATGTGTCAGTCCAAATCTTGCTATTGACCGGTAAAACAAAAGAGCATCTGCTCCATCCACAAATAACGCCTTATGCGGTTCGTGCTTAATTGTGGATGCAGACATTTTATCTATTTCGTCATTACCGATATAAGGTGGATTGCTGACAATCATATCGTATTTACTTAAAGATTCCCAATAGGATTCATCGATAAAATTTGTTCGTAGAAAATGTATTTGTGCATTCAATCTGCGGCTATTTATTCGGCCTACATTTAGTGCATCTAAATCTTCTTCTATAGCAAACACCCTCCATTGCGGCCTTTTTAATTTTAATGTAATGGCAATACAACCACTCCCAGAGCCTATATCCAAGACATCTAGCTGTTTGTGTTTTCCTGTATTGTCTGATAAAATCAAATGCACCAATTCTTCTGTTTCAGACCTAGGAATCAACACATGTTTATTTACTTTAAAATCGTAACCATAAAAATTAGTTTGTCCTGTTATATACTGTATTGGTTCTAAAGATATTAATCTATTGCCAAGTTGTTCACAGTGATCTGCTTCACCTTTATTGGGCCATGCATCAACTTTGTATGGATTTGAGATGTCAAAAATATCTTCAAAGAAAATGCTTAAAACACTTTTGGCTTCTCTTTCATCCATCTGAGATGTCAATTCAAATAATAAAAATCGATATGCAGTACTCGGGCTTGTATAATGACTCATAATTTAACTGGATATGGCTTATAACTTGGGTATCCTTTAAATTTTCGTTTGTATTTGTCAATAAAAAAATGACGATTCGTATTTATGGAGGAATACTCGATACTCGGGATATCATATCCAAATGCTTTAGCAAGATTTGGAATAGAAATCACTTCATTATCAGGAACTTCAATTTCATATTCTTTTAAATGCACTTCATTGATGGATAGTTTATCACTTAGGAATTTCACTTGGGACTGTTGACGGAGAGATAACTCTTTAAATCTACCGATACTGTTAGACTTAATTTCCCCATCTTCAAAATTCTTCCACCCATCCATTTTTATTTTCCCACTTCGGTCCTCAAAAATCGAATCTTCGAAAGCTATGTTTAGTTCATCTAATAACGTACGGAATGTCAACTTAGGAGAACTAACCAAAGATTCGTACTTCACAATATGTACGCTATTTTTCAAGTATTGTAGATGTCCAATTCCAAGATTTAATAAAGTTCGACACACTGCATCAACAATGGGCACATTTCGAAAGATAAGTGAAGCAATTATATCATATGGGTTTCTGACAGTTAAAATACGATAGGCATGAGCGTCTGGATATAGATGAAAAAAGTAAACATTTGCCGGCGTTTTTTCACACCAGTTGGTTTTACCTCTGCTTTGTGCAAGTCTTGTAAACAGTTGACTACAATATTCAAGTGGAGAATTTACAGAGGTAAAAGATACAAGCTTTAATTCTTCTATGCTGATCATGTCAATGCCCGTATGCATAAACCAATCAGGACTTTTCAACGTGTCTTCAAACAATAATTTTCTATTATTTGCCCAATCAATCCATAGTGCCGGCTTTGCTAATAGATGTGTCTCTGAAAATGCAGCTATAGAAGAATGTCTACCTAATAAATCTAGTAATAGTGAGCTTCCTGAACTCGGTGGGCCTCCGATGATGATTGCTGGTTTCATTAATACTGAAGCGAAATATAAAAACTTATAAATAGCCCTAAATTATATATTGAATAATATCGTAAGTCAATATAAGCAGAAGGGGTAATTTTGTAGGCAACATAATTGAAAATCATTACCATAACTTTAGCTGCGAAAAAGGCAATTACAGACGCTACGGCAATGCCTCGAACTCCCCAATAATTCATTAAAAATAAACTTAAGCCTACATTTAAGATAAGTTCTATACATGTAATAGTAGCTAAACCTTTATTGTGATGTTTACCAAACATGACCAATTGTGGAATCAATATCCTACTGGTAATGATCAACGCATAGATGTTAAACAAATATGCAGACTCTTTAAATGAATCGTCATAAACTAGTGGAAATATAAAAGGACTAACCAATATCAACAAGATGGAAATTGGATAAAGAACGTGCATCAATTTGGTCGTTTCTCTTTTAGCTCGCATTAGTGTTTCAGGTAAATCATTAACAGCTTTAGGCAATAAGGCTGTCATAACTGATCCGACAAACAATACGACAAATGGCAATTCTCTTGCACCATATCTATAGATAGCAAATGTCTCTATAGGAAAAAATCGTTGCACCAAATAGCCATCGATAAACTCTACCCCATTGCCCAATAAAGCTTGCAATATCAATGGAAAAGAAAATATCAAATATGGTTTTATCAAATCTAGTTTTACATCTAAGACAGAATACAGTCGAACAGGAAACAACAATAAATACACAAACTTTAAAAACGCGACAACAACAAAGCCTACTGCTACTGAAGACACACTCAACTCTATACTTAATGCTATAATCATCACAATAATTGGCAGTACAAATACAAGCAATGCATATTGTATGAGTCGCTTAGAATCTTCAAATAAAATATAGCTGTGTTCTGTCAGAATAGTTGGAGTATTTAAGACTAGGTAAATGGAAGCAAGATGGACAAATTCAATTTCTTCAAGATCCCATGTGAAGATCAATTGATTCTTACCTATCACATAAACGACAATAGCCGCTGCAAAAGCAAATCCGATGTACAATAGAAGTAATGTCGAGAGGAAAGACTCTTTAGTTTGTTTGTCTGTTGTTGGAAAATAGCTGAGATAGGAATTTTTAAAGCCGTATGACCAAAAGAAAGCAAACAGATTTGACAGATATAAAAAAAATTCAATGTAAGAGACTTCTTCTTGGGTAAGACTAGATTTGACGAAAATGATGCTCAAAACAAGTACACCAGCAAATCTGCAGATCTGAAAGAACTGTAATGCATTAACGTTAGATATCTGTCGTATACTCAAAGTGAATCGAATGAAACGCGAAACTAGGGTTTACTTTTTTAACTAGATAAGTACGAGAACAATATTATCTTAGAGATAATCATTTAATTAGGCCAAGGTAAAGAAGATTATGAGTACACTACGTGAGCGTTATTTAGCAATGGATGGAGCTACTGTTATACAGGATATAACCACTATGAACCCCATTAAACAGCAGCTGATTGAGAAATGCAAGGAACACTGCTCCTACTCCTATAGTCCGTACTCAAATTTTGCAGTAGGAGCTTCATTATTGTTAGAATCTGGTGAAATCATCGGAGGCAGTAATCAAGAGAATGCGTCTTACCCTTTGTGTATATGTGCAGAAAAGACCGCCTTAGCGGCTGCTTCATCTTTTTATCCAAACACAGGAATACTTTCAATCGCGGTGACAGCATTTAAAAAAGGAGAATTTGTTGAAGATCCCATCAGCCCATGTGGTTCATGCAGGCAATTTATCGCCGAATATGCCCAACGATATCAACAGCCATTAGAAATAATCATGTATGGGACAAACTTTACCGTTTCGATAGACTCTATTTACAAACTCCTCCCGTTTAGCTTTGAAGCCAAAGACTTTCAATAAAACTTCAAATAACTGTTAAATATATACATATTACTAATTTTTGTAATATATTTACAGCTGAAATTAAACCGATTATCACTATGTTTCGTGCATTTTTATTCATCACGCTATTCTTAACTGCTAGTTTTCAATTATTAGCTGAAAACAAACCACAGGAGATTATTGCTAATCATTCATCAGAACTTGGACTTTATTATGTGCATGTGTTGCACCCTAAAGAGACAGTATACTCTTTATCTAAATTTACAAACACAACTGTCCAGGAGATTTACGATCTGAACGGTATCAATAAACAAAGCGTATTGTCCATTGGTCAAACCTTGCGCATTCCAATCAATGCAACTACCGTTCTTCAAGCGAAGAAAACAATGGCAGCTCATAAACTGGTCAAAGTGTATTATAGGGTCAAGAAAAAGGATAATCTCTTTCAAATTGCAAAGCGATATTTTCAAACAGAAATTAATACTGTTAGAAAATTGAATCATCTACCAGATTTAACGATTAGTCCTGGACAACTTCTACATGTTGGCTGGATGTTAGCTCCTAATAATGTCACAATCGAAAGAGTTGACAGCGATGTCCTTTTAACAGCGCCTGCGGTTAATGCTTCTGCAGTAGCTGAACGTAAACCAACACATTCGACGTATCAGAGTCATCAGCATCAGGCTGTACCAACTAGGGCTTATGAAGCACCTTTCACTGAAACAACTTCTGGAGAAGTTAAACACAAGTACAAAGTCGTTCAACATACGCCTCTACGTACAGGTCAACCCGCAACACAGACTCAAACGCAATCATCAACAAATCCGAATATTGTAACACAGTCTCCAGCCGTAGAAGTAAAGAAAGAAGTTGCTGTTACACAAAATACAATACAAACAACAGCTGCTCTTAACCAACAAACCACTGTTGCAACAACACCTGTAGAACCTACAATTGTTACGCAATCTAGCGTTCAGCCAGCGGTTTCAGATACTTCTGTTTCTACACAAAGTCCTTCGACTAATGAAGCAACAACTACAGTCTCATCGACTTCCACAAGTAGCAGCTCTAGTACAGAATCAACGTATTCTGTAAAGAAAAGAGATTACCCGGATTTAAGCTTTTTATCAGACCCTTCACTACAAGTAGAAAAAGCAGTAGCTACATGGGACAAAGCTGACAATGAGCCATTAAATATGTTTGTCTTGCATCACAGCGCCAAACTCAACAGCTATGTCAGAGTAGAAAATCCAATGTTGGGAAGAATTGCTCTTGCAAAAGTGATTGGCCGCTTACCATCCAACATTCAAGATCCTCAGATCAAAATGATTGTATCAACGGCAGTCGCTAACAGCCTTGGGGTTAAAGACGAAAGATTCCTAACAGAAATAAAGTTTGTCAAGTAGCTGCACACGTATATGCCTCTACACTAAACGTCAATTTTGCGTTTGGGATTGAAATATAATTCTATTCATTCAAAAATAAAGATCCAATGGGCTAGGCTTATTGGGTCTTTTTCTTTTAACAACATCTAATAATTATTTTGGATTGAATAAATAAGGGACAACTTTTATAAAGATTTAGACATTTATACAGAAGGTAAATTTAAACTCAAATTTAAGCTATGAATCAAAAACTAAAGTCATTGTTTATAATAGCATACCCAGTGTTATCACTTTTTGGAGTCGTCATAGCAGTTGATCAGTATGTTCATCATTATAAAATTGCTGCCTTAGGGTTATTACTGGTTTCATTGCCCATTCTTTTCTTTATGGCTTGGTTATTTATGTATAGAACGGCTAGGACAAGTGCAAAGCTTACCATTTATTCGCTATTTGTAGTAGCAGGTACTTTAGTTTTAGCTTATGCTTTATATGCAGAGACAGCGGAACCTATGGCTTCGATTGGATTTCTTATCGCTTTATGCTGGTTTTTGTATGTCGAATGGTATTCAAGATTTGGTGATCGAACAAACAGTAAATTAAACGTTGGTCAATCTTTACCTAACTTGACTTTTGAGGATGAAAATGGCAATCCAGTACATACGAAAAGCCTTTTGGGTAAAAAAAATATATTGATGTTTTACCGAGGTAATTGGTGTCCTTTATGCATGGTGCAAATCAAAGAATTGGTTAATGAATATAAAGCACTAGAATCCAAAGGCATTCAAACATTATTGATCAGTCCACAACCACAGGGAAAGACTAAAAAACTTGCTGATAAGTTTGACGTCAATTTCAAATTTTTAGTCGATAAGGGAAATGCAGTTGCCAAACAATTAAGTATAGATTCAGAAAATGGATTACCAACTGGTTTTCAAATGTTTGGATATGAGAGTGACACGGTAATCCCTACCATAATCTTAACAGACCAAAAAGGAGTAATTATACATTCTGACCTGACTTCTAATTATCGTGTGAGACCTGAACCGAGGGAATTGATGAAGTGGTTTGAATGAATGAGCATTATTGAGATTAGTTTTTATCAATGCCTACAATAAAGACAAGAATTGGTTAACTTTACTATACTGTTCGACACTGAGTATTAATCAATCCATATATAACAGCTATAGTAGATGTGCGTTTCATCTTGCTTTTTTTATATTATCTTCTTTAATTCCAGATAGGTATATCCAAATATGATTGCAAATCCAAAACTTAGCAGTGATCCGATTAATATATATTCTGTAAGTTTTCGGTCCACTGAATCTTTTAGATCCCCAAATCTAAATACTGATTTGGCTGCTAATAAAAACCCTATACCTTGGATATTGTTACTTATAATAAATCCAAAAACAAATAGTCGCTCCAAGATACCTATATAGCTTCCTGCATTTGTTAGTGAATCATTGTCTTCATCTTCATTTTCTGGTTGCCATTTCGATATTATTACTTTGATAATATGGGAACTTACAGTAGTTAAAAGTAGGATTACTAGTATCAAAATGAATATTTGGTTTAAGTTTATTTCGCTTATAATTTTATATATCCAGGGAACATAGTGATCGGAAATGACTAATATCATAAACACATGTAATGCTTGATCAATCATAAATATTGACCTTTTGTTTACTTCATTTTGAACATACAATTTCCACAAATCTATTATTAAGTGTGTCAGAACTATAATTGCTATTCCGCTCATTAACTCGACACTCAAAGTTATAGCAATTGATATTATACCATGAACGGCTACATGCAAATACAGTTTTAGTGATTTCCATTTCTTTTTCTGTTTATCAATTATTGTTTTATCAGTTTGCAACAAAAAATCAGCTACTATATGAGCTATGAGAAGTTTTATAAATAGTATCATTTTACTTAGTTGTTAATTCATTTAGCTGTTTGATGAAATAGAATATTAACAAATTGATTTCTTCATAGCCAGCTCTATTTAGACTTTCACTGATGGTACTTTGAGATCTTTTTAGCTTTTTTGCTAATGAGGTTTGATTGAGATTCTTGTTATTAAATGCTTCTTTAATAATATTTGCTGTGACAGGTGTCCAATTGTCTATTGTTAATGACAGCAATCTAAATTTTAAATTCCATTCTTCGTCAAATTTATCCCATGGAGTTTTAATCGCCAATCTTCTTTTCTTTAAATTTTCAAAGCATAGTCCTGAATTTGAATATGACTCCCCATTTGATTCACTAATTCTTTTAGTTCTGAATTTTTGAGTTCCTATCCCAATAGCAATTCTTACGTCGAGATTTTTAATTTTTTTTATTTCTGCTTTAAGTTTTAATGCCATCGTAAGTGCATCATGTATTTCAACTTCAAGCTGAAACATATCCCCTCTAAATATTTCCCACTTATTAGGAGAATTCCCTTTTTCTTTTAGAATCAACTTTAAGTTTTTAAGCCACAGCATAGCATCTGATTTTCTTGACCCAACAATATCTCCTGTTATTATAGCTACTAGTTTTTCTTTCATTTATACTCGTATTAATATAATAATCAAATATATCGGTTTTTAAGACAATAATCAAATATATCGGCTTATTATACGATAATTATATATATCGTCTTATTATACGATAATTACATATATCGGTTTTTAAGATGATAATTGAATATATCGGTTTGTATGACGATATATATCGATTTTGATCTAACAATTAAGCATATTGGGTTATAAAACCGTTATGCTATAAATGATTAAATCTCCAAGCTATTTATAAGTTGATTCTTATATTGGTATGTTAAGGCTTAATCCATTGATAGTCAGAAATTTATAATACTGATTATAGTACAGATGAAGAAGAAGTTGCACGCGAGACATTGATTGGCGACTGGTAGTGATGCTAATGAAGAACTAATAGTAAAAATGGTTTCTAGCTTTCACATATCTGGCATAAGATCCTAAAGCAGCCTGTAAAAAAAGACTACTTTTGCAATCTATGGATATCAAAAACAGTGTTTTAGAAACAATAGGCAATACGCCACTCATCAGGCTAAATAAAGTAGCATCAACGATACCTGCGACTGTACTTGCTAAAGTAGAGACGTTTAATCCTGGTAACTCCATTAAAGATAGAATGGCTCTTAAAATGGTGGAAGATGCAGAAGCTAGAGGAGATCTAAAACCTGGTGGAACAATCATAGAATGTACTTCTGGAAACACTGGTATGGGACTTGCTTTGGCTGCATGTGTCAAAGGGTATAAATGTATTTTTACAACAACAGACAAACAGTCTAAAGAGAAAATGGATATTCTAAAAGCAGTTGGTGCAGAAGTCATCGTGTGCCCTACGAATGTCAGTGCAGATCATCCAAGCAGTTATTATTCAGTAGCAGAAAGATTGTCCACAGAAATACCAAATTCGTTCTGGTGTAATCAATACGATAATCTGTCTAATGCACAGGCTCATTACGAAAGTACAGGCCCGGAAATCTGGAAACAGACGGATGGAAAGGTTACGCATCTTATTGTTGGAGTTGGCACAGGTGGTACGATATCTGGTACAGCTAAATATTTAAAAGAACAGAATCCTGACATTAAAATATGGGGAGTAGATACCTATGGTTCTGTATTCAAAAAGTATCATGAAACTGGTGAATTTGATGAGAAAGAAATCTATCCATACATCACAGAAGGCATTGGTGAAGACATCTTACCGAAGAATGTAGACTTTTCTGTCATTGATCACTTTGAAAAGGTGACAGATAAAGATGGTGCTATTTACGCAAGACGATTGGCTAGAGAAGAAGGCTTACTCTTAGGCTACTCTTGCGGTTCTGCAATGGCTGGTTTAATTCAGTTAAGAGATAAGTTGACTAAAGACGATGTTGTCGTCATCATTTTTCATGATCACGGCAGCCGGTATGTTGGTAAAATTTACAATGACGAATGGATGAGAGAACGAGGATTTTTAGAAGCGGATATGAAAGTGTCAGATTTGTTAGAAGCAAAGACAGGTGAAGCGTTTATTCACGTAAGTAAAGAATCAACAATAAAGGATACGCTAAACATTATGAAAGAGAAGAACATTTCTCAGTTGCCAGTAATGGCCGGCGATCAAATAGTTGGTTCTATAAATGAAACTGATGTCTTGAGTTTTATTTTAGATAACCCATTGAAAAATGCTGATAAATCAGTTGAAGAAATATTGCGAGATCCTTTTCCGGAAGTGACTACTGAGGTTCCTGTATCAGAATTGAGCAGATATTTCACTAAAGACATCTCTGCTGTCATCACTAAAGATTTGATGGGACAACATCAAGTGATTACGCAATATGATATCATTCAGAGTATGTAAAACAACCAATGTTGTTTATTGATAGACCTAGAATGTGTCTTATGACCTCAGTGTATCGTCATTGCTGCTGAGATACCATCATGACATCTAATGGAAATATTCATTCATTCAATTTTAGCATTTAATTTTAGATCTCCAATTGATGTCCGTACTTTCAACTCAAGTTGTATGTCGTATGGATAGATTCATAACAGTTGTAGATAAGATCAATGATTGGGTCGGGAAATCAGTATCGTGGTTGTCTTTGTTGCTCGTACTGCTGGTCTGTTTTGATGTGGCTCGAAGATTCTTGCTGAACCGTACCGATGCATGGATAATGGAGGTCCAATGGCACATGTTCGGTATGATATTCTTATTGGGAGCAGCATATACTTTCAAAGAATCAAAACATGTCAGAGTGGATTTATTTTATACTGACTTTGATCCGAAAAGTAAGTCTTTAGTAAATATTGTCGGTGGATTGATTTTATTGATTCCATTGTGTGTATTGCTCATTTATGTGACTGTTGGTTATGCTTATGACTCTTATTTGCTAGGAGAGACATCGCCTGATCCTGGTGGACTCCCCTACAGGTTTATTATAAAATCAATGATCCCAATCGCGATGGTATTGCTGTTATTGCAAGCAATTGCAGAAGTATTGAGAAGTATACAAAACTATAAAGCTCACTGATGGAGATTATTGCAATTTTATTGTTCATCAGTATTCTTGTCCTCATACTTTACGGATATCCCGTTGCCTTTACGTTGGGCGGATTATCTGTGATATATGCCATTTGCTTTATCGATCCAGTTAACTATTCGGCTATTCCACCCAGATTAATGGGTATCGTGACCAATTATGTACTGATAGCAGTACCTCTATTTATTTTTATGGGCATCATGTTAGAGAGGTCGGGCCTAGCAGAAAGTTTGTTGGAGACGATGGCAATTCTCTTTGGCTCAGTCAAAGGCGGTTTGGCAATTTCTGTGGTACTTGTAGGAGCATTATTGGCAGCTTCAACAGGGATTGTAGGAGCGACAGTTGTTACAATGGGACTGATTAGTTTGCCAACGATGCTTAAGCGTGGGTATCAACCAGAATTAGCTACTGGTACAATAGCGGCTTCTGGTACATTGGGTCAGATCATTCCACCTTCTGTAGTTTTAGTATTATTAGGCAGTGTATTGAATGTGCCAGTCGGCGACTTATTCAAAGCGGCAATTGTGCCAGGTGTACTGCTTGTTGCGATGTACATTCTTTATATATTAGTTGCCGCTCATCTGAAGCCTGAAATTGCCCCAGTCATTCCAGCAGAAGAAATAAAAGCCTTTAAAGCAAATGATTTTCTACGTAAATTAATCGTCGCCTTCATTCTACCTCTGTTGCTGATCGTAGCAGTACTAGGTTCTATATTTGCTGGTATAGCCTCTCCTACTGAAGCTGCTGGTGTTGGCGCATTAGGAGCCATTTTACTGACAATCCAACAAGGAAAATTCAGTCTTTCGATTTTGAAAGAAGTGATGCAGGAGACCACCTTATTGACGAGCATGGTTTTTATGATTCTGATAGGCGCTACAGTTTTCTCATTTGTGTTTAGGCAGTTAGAAGGAGATCTGTTTTTAATAGAATTGATTCAGGAATCTAATTTGTCGACGTATGCATTTCTATTTATGGTAATGTTCGTTGTTTTTATTGCAGGATTTTTCATTGATTTTATTGAAATCATATTCATTATTGTACCACTTGTTGCACCAATTTTTATTGTATTAGATGTTGACCTGATATGGGTTGGCATTTTACTGGCCATTAATTTGCAAACCTCATTTCTTACACCGCCTTTTGGGTTCTCATTATTCTATCTTAAGGGAGTAGCCCCAGATAGTGTCACTACCCAGCAGTTGTATAAAGGGATTATTCCATTTCTTGTCATTCAAGCAGTTATTTTATTGTTGGTAGCCATTTTTCCAAAGATGTTATTGTAATTCTATTGAAACCATGATTGCCAATTAACACTTGTTTATTTATTTAGATGTGTGCACATTTTCTTGTTGTTCTATGAATGTTCATTCGTCTTACTTTTATGAATGCACCTACAACTTCTAATGAATCTGAGTACTTGTTGTTTCTGCTGATTTATGCGTCTCATGTAGACTTGAATTTTCTCCAGAAGAGCGAAAAAGCCTCAAGAATCAATTTCCAAAAAGTTTTTCGAAAGTTGAACAGCAGTTTAATGCTCTCAGCGAAGCAGACCAGATCATCATGCTTACTGATGGCATGCTGAATCCAGCCTTTAAAGCAAAAGCAGATGAGTATGAAAAATTATTGCAAAATCACTTTTGGGTGGATGGTAAATATTGTGTTTTTGAAAAAGCTTTTTTAAAGTTCTATAGACAATTAAGTTCTGCTGTATAAAGATAGATACTAGCTCTATATGCGTCAGAATATACCTGTCTTAATAAGCAAGAAAATACTAATGTATTACAAGATGGATTTACAGTTCTATGTCTTGATAATATACCTTTTCTGACACTGAAGACCAATTGGAAATATTATGTCTGAAAGCCTGAAAGGATTCGTAGGTTCGTTTTGTAAAAGCATCAGACTGCGCTAAATCCTCAATAGCCTCATCTGCATAGCTCCTCAAGGTTTGTAGAATCTCGTCACTAAAACGCCTGATTTCCACACCGTCTGTCTCTTTGATTTTAGCTAAATATTCACTGTTTCTTGCTTCAAATTCTGACAGTACCCAGTGGTTTAGTCGAAATGCTGCTGTTTTTACAATTGCTTTTAAATCGTTAGGCAATTCTGAAAAAGCTTGTTCGTTGATCATTATTTCTAATTCTGTACCTAATTCATGCCATCCTGGTGTGTAATAGTATTTTGCGATCTGTTGAAAGCCCATTTTAAAATCATGGTAAGGGCCGATCCATTCTGCAGCATCTATAATTCCTCTTTCTAAACCTGTGTAAATTTCGCCACCAGCAAGCAAAACGGGACTGCCTCCTGCCCTTTCGAGTACTTTGCCACCAACACCTGGCATTCTCATTTTTAAGCCTTTAAGGTCATTTACAGTGTTGATTTCACGATTGTACCATCCTCCCATTTGCACCCCTGTGTTTCCACCCGGAATTGGAATCAATCCATAGTCTGCATACAATTCTTCCCACAGTTCAAGGCCTCCACCACTTATCAACCATGCGTTCAATTGTTGTGCATTTAAGCCAAACGGTACAGAAGCAAAAAATTGAGCTGATGGTAATTTACCTGCCCAATAGTATGAAGCACCATGACCTATTTGCGCTGCACCACTCCTGACGGTATCAAATACTTCCAAGGGTGGTACTAGTTCTCCGCCTCCATATACATGGATATCCAAACGTCCACCTGACATCTCTCTTATCCAGTTGGCAAAGTATACGCATCCCTCCCCTAATACTGGAAAGTTAGGAGGCCATGTCGTCACCATTTTCCACTTGAATTTTTTATCATAGCCAATTGCCTTCCCCGTTGTTTGTGCTTGTACAGGTCTAAATGCTCTGATACCAAAAGGGAGTGCAAGAGTGCCTATTGCCAATCCTTTGAAAAATCGTTTTCGATTGAATCGTTTACTCATACTTGAAAATAGTTAAATACTAGATAATGCCTTGTCTTATTTTGATAAAGAACAAAATCTTGTATTAATCTATATGACGTCAAGTTATATTTTTTTACGTCCTTCGAGTATTGTTAAGAACGATCGGCTTCTTATTTCATCCAAGCTTAAGCCAGTTGCTAATACTTCTTCTTCAGTGATGGCCCCGCTATTCAATCCTCTTAGAAAGTAGTTAAGTAAGCCTTGACCAGTAGCAGCATCATCAAAAACATCTCCGATCAATGTAGCACGAGCAGCTTTTTCAACAAATGTTTTTAATCTGTCGACGGCCTCCTCATAGCTCTCTAAGAAGAAGGCAAATACTGCTGCATACCTCATTGGTAGTTGGCCTGGATTCAAATCCCAGCCTTGGTAATAACCATTCCATAAGGAGTGTCGGATATGGTCATACCCTTTTTTCCAACCGCGATGTACGGTATCCCTATTTTCTTCTTTTTGAGCATCAGTCAAATTATCTCCACGATGAGGGCCAATTGGCATTGTATTCGTTGCACCATCTGACAACCAAATCCCTGTGTGCCCCAATGCAACCTTAGTGACATGATGCGCAAAATCACAAACAGGATGATTCATTTCCTGGTATTTGGCAGTAATGCTACAAGCTGCTGTATAGTCATATGTCCCAAAATGCATGGCAATACATCTGCCTTCACTCGCTTTTAGAAAACGAGAGAGAGGATTCGTACCATCAATATCCATGATAGACTGTGTGGTCTCTACCATCATTTCCATTTTCAAAGAATGGGCTGGTAATTGTAAATTAGACTCTAACAGTTCGAAACATTTGACCAAAGTTGTCACTTGCTGAGTAATGGTCACCTTAGGTAACATGACTACAAAATTATTGGGAAGCTTACCGCCTGTTTGTCTGGCTAAAGTACTGATAAATATATCCAATGTTCTTAGACCTCGTTCTTTCATCTCTTCTGTAAACGGCTTTATTCTGATCCCTATAAATGGAGGCAAGGTATTTTCTTGCATTCCTTTTGCTGTTTCCATAGCTGCCTGCACTGCAGTCTCATCTTCTTCATCATTTGATCGATTGCCGAAACCATCTTCGAAATCAATTCTGAAATCTTCAACAGCTTCTCTCTCTAGTTTAGCACCAACTTTTTTATATACTCGTTCGGCTAGCTCATTTGGCAAATCAAAGACTTCTCCAAATGTTGAAACATCTGGGGCGTATTCACGAAACATGTGTAATGCTGTTGCACCCATCTTTTGGGCAAGGTTGTATTTGAATAAATTAGCACCACCATAAACTGTGTGGACTGGTTGGCGATCTGGTCGATCACCAGGATATAATTGTTGGAAGGCATCATTCGCTTTTTTTAAGTCGGCAAATAGCTGATCTTTACTGTCGACAGAGATACTCAGTTTCATATTACGCTTATTAATTTATTAATTCCCAACGTTCTTAAGCTTAATCATAACTCCATAGAGTTATGCATTTCAACTTTTAACATAGGCTTAGTTGGTCTTAGCAAAGAAACTTATAAATCGTGAATTGTTTTATGAATCTGGTTAAAATTTGATAATCTTCCGCAAAGTCTAGTTGGTAAATACAAAGTATTCTGTCGAATATGTATACCCCGCGTACTTGAGTGTGCCCCATTTGTTACTGCCCATTTTATCAATATCTACGTTGCAAAGCCTTATAATAGCACCGCTATTCCTACGTTTTTACGCCTTGATGTAGAAAAAATGACCTCATAGTTAATAGCTCATACTCAAATCCGTTGGGTATATCAAACGCTAAGGATGTAAGCTTTTCAGACTTTAATCCGAGTAGTGTTTATGCTGCTATTTGATTGATGTAATAGGCTGATTTTAGAATGGCGTTTTTCAAACTTCCAAAGATGAGTTTAATGATTTCTTTATCTGTTTCTACCTTTTTATTGATCGGGAATTTAAAGGTTTGTACGAACTCTTGAGGTAAAGTAAATTTTTTGACATCTAGATAATAGGATATTTTGATTGTTATTAAATGTCCATCTTGTTGATCGGCCTTAATGATCAGTTTATTTTTGACCATTTCAGATTTTTTAAAGTAATAATTTAGTAAGTTTTTATAGAATTCCTTATTACCATAAATAACGGTATCCGTGGGAAAAAGTAACTCAATGTTTTTAGTGTCTAGAGACGTTTCGACACACATGTCATGTACCAACTTATGTATATTAATATGTTCAGCTTTGTCCAATAAAGTAGTTGGGTCAATATGGGTAAAGATGTTAGAGTGCGAAAATGAGTTTTCGATATGTGTTATTTCTGTTTCTATTTGATTAATGATATTGTCAATTTTAAATTGGTCATCTTTTATATAAGTGTTTACAGCTGTTAGAGACTCCAATGATTGTTTTATTCTTGTATTAGAATCTAAGACCATTTGATGAATAGCAGACACCACAAAGTCCATATATTTATTTTTGGTAGATAAATATTGACTTCTTAGCTTTTCATATTCCGCTTCAATAAGCAATGTATTTTGTTTGCTTTGGTCTATTGATTTTTGCTTATACACAGCAGTACGGTCATCCATTATAATTTTAAAACCATTGGACTCAGTATGAAGGACTGTGTCAACAATGTAGGCTTTGTCAGCATAGTAAAACTCGTAAGCTTCAATAACTAAGTCGATAAGATATTCATAGCTATTTATTGAAGCGTAAAGAGGTAAGATATCTTCAATATGGTCTGCGCCATTTAAATCAAAGGGTAAATTATAATCTGTGATATACCCATTAGTATCTAATATAAAATAGAATGTTGTTTTCATATGGAAGTAAGTATAGTTCTTGCCAATTCTGTAAAAGCTTCATTTACATTTTCACCAGTTTTGGCACTTGTCAAAAATTTATAAGTATGTTTTCTATCTATATAATTTGAGTAATTTTCATCTTCTGCTAAATCGGATTTATTTGCGAGTATGATTTTATGTAGCGGTGAATTTGAAGTATCTAATTCGTTAAACACTTCTTGGAGCTTTTCATAGGTAGATGGCCGAGTAATATCGTAAACGCCAATGACTCCGCTAGAGCCTTGCAGATATTTTTTGAATAAGTCACTTTGAAAAATTTCACCTGCTAGATCCCATATCAACAAGTCTACTTGACCATCGCTAAAATTGATGCTCTTCTTATCGACTTTTACACCGATCGTCGATTGGTATTCATCCGAAAATTTATTTTGAACGAATTGCCTGGTTAGAGAAGTTTTACCAACTCCAACCGAACCTAGAAGTACTATTTTAGCTACAATTTTTCGCATAATTTTTGAAAATGTTCTGTAAGATTAATTTCAATAATCTCAGTTTCAGTATTTGATAAAATTTTCTTGTGTTGACCTAGTGTATGTTCTTCAGCGAATTCTCTGATACCTTCCAAAATTTGTCCCTTAAAGTTAGCGTCGTTAAACCCCGTGAAAACCACAGAGAAATAGAAAGAGCCGTAGTCTTGTAAAAGTATTTTAAAATCACCATAATCAATCAAGCCCACTTCGCTCTCTTGTGAATCAAGGACAGTTTCCATGAACGATTTGATTGCTGTAAACATACCTGCGATGATGTCTGGATCCGAAATTTCTTTCTTTGCATATTTAGCGATCAACAAACCAGATTCCTTATTGATCAACATAATTTCTTGAAATTCAGCTTTGTCAATAATATCTCTCTCCTTAGTAAACAATTGTTTCCAATAGGCAACAGAAGTCAAGTTTTTTGTCCCTTGTTGCATTTTTTGGTTGAGCTTTTCTATTTCGACCTGTATATACTTTTTGATCATTCGTCCCATGACAGGACCTAGAACATCTACAATCTCACTCTTTGCACCATTGATTTTTTGAGAAAAAAGTGCAGGATCATTGAGTTCATTTTTTAGTGCTTGTATTTCACTTAGGACCTCAATGCGCAAATCATCATTGATGCGATACAATTCTTCTTTATCCTTAGAAAGGAGAATGGATCTTAATTGGTCTAATGCTCGTTCTTCAACCAAAACTTATAAATTTTCGACAAGTTGGATGAGATGGTTTTTCAAAATCTTCCGATCAAGTTTACTCTCCTTTAGCTTAGCAATCTCTTTAGACGTTTGCTTTTTGAGTTCATGAAGTTCTTTATCTACTTGAGCACGAAGAGATTGAATTTCTTTTCTGAGCTCCTTTATTTGTAGACTAGTTTCGCTAGAATGTTCTTTGACCGCAGTTTGAAGCATCAGCTCTAAGCTGGAAAAACGCTGGTCATATTCTTGCATGGTTTGACCAAAAATTATTTCTTTGATCGCATCTAGCTTGGAATTCGTGTTCACATTGGCACTACCATTTTGTTTGGACATTTGACTTATTTTTCGATTAAATAGAATTAGGATCAAAATTACTTAGTCGAAAGGTGGATATGTTATGGTAAATATAAGCATATTCCAAGTGAGAAGTACTGTTTGTCAGTGGAAAGCACCAAAATTAGATTTATTTGAAAAGATCAGACTTGTATTCGAAGTTTTTCATTGAAAGCTCGGAATAGTTTAAATTTGCAGAAAATATACGAATATGGGAAGAGCATTTGAATATAGGAAAGCAACAAAATTTGCGAGATGGGATAAAATGGCAAAGGCTTTCTCAAAAGCTGGAAGACACATTACAATGGCAGTTAAAGCTGGAGGCCCTGATCCTGACACGAACATTACATTGCGAAGAGCGATTCAGAATGCCAAGTCTGTACAAATGCCTAAAGATAAAATTGAAGCTGCTATAAAGAAAGCAGCTGATAAAGATACTTCTGGCTATGAAGAGCATACGTATGACGGTATGGCACCACACGGTATTGCTGTTGTTATCGATACAGCTACAGATAACCCGACTAGGACAGTTGCTAATATCAGAGCTGCATTTAACAAAAAAGGTGGCAGCCTAGGTACAAAGGGAATGCATGATTTCTTATTCCAACGTAAAGGTGTATTCTATGTACCAATTGACCAAATCAACGATGTCGAAGAAATCGAACTGGAATTGATTGATTTCGGTTTGGAGAACATCGAAAAAGATACTGTTGATGATAAAGAGATGTACAAAGTCTTTGTGGCTTTTGAAGATTTTGGTAGCATGCAAGAAGGATTGGAAAACAAAGGCATAAAACCAGAAAAATCTGAATTGGAGCGAATCCCAAATCATACTAAGGAATTGAGTGAAGAACAAATAGATGAAGTCTTGGAATTGATAGATAAGTTTGAGCAAGATGATGACGTTACCAATGTCTTTCACAATCTTGCATAGATGAATTGGAAAAATGTCGACCAAGTACGTGAAGATTTGGTTAAACAAGATTATCTATCAACAGACTCAATAGATCTTGCCATATACCTTTCTTCTAAGCTAAATAAGCCTTTATTGATTGAAGGGCCACCTGGAGTTGGGAAAACAGAAATCGCAAAATGTCTTGCAAATATTGCTGATGTGGATTTGATTCGTCTCCAGTGTTATGAAGGTCTTGGCGCTGAACACGCCATTTATGAGTGGAATTACCAAAGCCAATTGTTGGCATTGCGCTTAATGGAGTCACAAGACAATTCTATAGAAGAAAAGGAATCACATATTTTCAGCGACAAGTATTTATTGAAAAGACCATTATTACAATCCATCAGTAGCAGTAAGTCTTCGGTCTTATTGATTGACGAGCTGGATCGCGCAGATGAAGAATTCGAAAGTTATCTTTTGGAAATATTATCAGATTGGCAAATTTCTGTTCCTGAATTAGGTACCATAAAAGCGAAGACAATCCCTACTGTCATCATCACGAGTAACCGGACGCGAGATTTGTCAGAAGCTCTCAGACGAAGATGCATATACATCTGGATCGACTATCCAGAATTCGAGAAGGAGTTGGCTATTCTTCAAACTAAAATGCCGAACATCAATAAGGAATTAGCAGAACAAATTTGTCTCTTTATGAAGGAGCTGCGCCAACTCCAATTGAAAAAATCTCCGAGTATTTCAGAAACACTAGATTGGGCATTCGCCTTGTCAGAATTGCATTTCGATCATTTAGAAAAGCAGATAGTTGAAGACACCTTAGGTATTGTATTAAAAGATTGGCAAGATCTGCGAGAGTCACAAGATTCGTTGTCAGAATTACTAGATAGAGTTGGTGTTGTTCAAAAATTGCCAAGTTGATTCAGCGCAGGACAGATTTGACGGCAAACATCATTTCTTTTTGCCAATATCTGCGTACCAAAGACTTTTATATTGGATTACAAACGGAAAAAGAGTGTTTGACAAGTCTATCTCTAGATCCTGGATTAATCAAATCAGCGGAACGCTTCAAACGCACATTGGAAGTCTGCATTTGCAAATCAAAACGAGACTTAGAATTATTCTCAGGCTTATTTGATCGCTATTGGAAAGAATTGGAAAGAGCGGTTGACAGTAAAACAGCTGATGAAGAAAGTCCTACCGAACAAATGAAAAACAAACAAGCACCTGCAATCAATCAATTGCGCAGTTGGTTGTTAAATGACAATAATACAGAAGAAATTGGTACAGCAAGTTACTCCAGCTATTCAGCAAATGACAATCAACTTGGACTTAGTATTGATGAAAAAGAACTGAAAGAAATGTTGAGATTTGTCAACTCGCTACTGACTCAGATTTCAAAAAAACGAACACGCAGGTATACAGACTCGAAAAGAAAAGAATTGATTAATCTCAGACGAAGCATCAGGAAAAACATATTAGGTTCTGATGAGTTGCTACAATTGGTGTATAAAGAGAAGAAAAAAAAGTTAAAAATTGTATTGCTTTGTGATGTAAGTAAATCAGTGGAATTATACTCTATGTTTTTCTTAAAATTCATGTTCTCACTAAAACATTTATCTAAGGATGTGGAGATTTTTAGTTTTGCCACTACCCTACACAGATTGACAGAAGACATTAACGTTCGCGAAGTAAATAAATCTCTAAGAACTATTTCAAGAAAAATAAAAAGTTGGTCTGGGGGAACAAAAATAGGAGAATCATTAGACGAATTTGTAAGAGTCTACAGTCATAAGTGCGTCAATAAAAACACAGTCTTATTCATTGTAAGTGATGGCTGGGATACCGGAGATATCGATCTTATTGATAAGAATATGGAGGCATTAAGTCAAAAAAGCATGAAGATTATTTGGTTGAATCCTTTGCTAGCACATGCAGATTGGAAACCGGAAGTTTCAGGAATGAAAGCCGCTATGCCATATATCGACTTGTTGTTGCCTTTTCATAATATAGACTCGTTAAAGAGCATGGTCAAGTCTATGTAGGCTTTACCTCTTTGCAGGCTTTAGTCCTTGTAGGCTTTAGTCCTTGTAGGCGTCCCCACTTCAAGATATATCCACTGCATTAGAGATTAACTCTTTGTTGAGGCTGGAAGCCTACAACGACGGTCTTGAGCTGTTGAGTTTGAAAGCCTAAAGCGACGGTCTACTCAAGCGTACTTAGTTCCACTTGACTTTTATAGCGACCTTCAGGAATAGACATCAGATCATCGTGATTCCCTTTTTCGATGATTTGACCATTTTCTAGGACATAGATGATATCAACATCTCGAATGGTACTCAGTCGATGAGCAATGATAATAGATGTACGACCGTCCATTAATTTATCAAGAGCATCTTGTACTATCTTTTCCGATTCAGAATCTAAAGCTGATGTCGCTTCGTCTAACAGTAGGATGGAAGGATTTTTTAGAATGGCTCGGGCTATTGCGATACGCTGTCGTTGGCCGCCAGATAATTTGATACCTCTATCCCCGACTAGTGTGTCTAAACCTTCAGGAAAACTTTCTATAAATTCCCACGAATTGGATTGTTTTGCTGCTACAATAATGTCTTCCTCGGTTGCATCAAGTCTACCATATTGTATGTTTTCTCGAATCGTACCTCCAAACAAAATGGCATCCTGAGGAACAATGGAAAAGTTACGTCTATAGGCTTGCAAATCATAGTCTAAAATATTCGTATCGTCTATAAAAATTTCTCCAGCGTCTAATTCATACAAACGAAGCAAGAGAGCCATAATGGTAGATTTACCAGAACCACTTGTACCGACCAATGCAATCTTTTTCTCTGGTTCAATATCCAAGCTCATTCCTTTCAAAACAGTAATATCTGGGCGAGTTGGGTAGGTAAATTTGACATTTCTAAAACTCACTTTGCCATACATGTTATGTCGCTTGCCATTGTCGTGATCTTCTAATTCTGGTACCGAGCCTATAATCTCTCTAACTCGTTCAGTCGCACCTAAAGCGCCAATCAATTCAGTGTAGAAATTTCCCAAACCAGCGATTGCTGCTCCTATGACTCCAGTTATACCAGTAAACGTTACAAGGTCTCCTGGTGTTAATTCGCCTGTTTGTATCATCCTTGCTCCCATCCAAAAAACGAATATAATAGCTCCTGTAAATACAGTGACGATAAAGGCCGCAAATATGCCTCTTGACTTGGCGTAAGTCAATGCTATTTTTACAACATCATTAATTGACCCACCATAACGCTTAGATTCAAATTCTTCATTTGTGAATGACTTGACAGACTGAATATTTGTTACCGTCTCATTCATAATCACATTAGAATCTGCCAACGCTTTTTGTCTCTTTCTGGAAAGCTTCCTTATGTGTTTACCAAAAAAGACAGCCCCAATGACGACGATTGGAAAAGTAGCAAGCATGATGATTGCCAATTTTGGAGCTTTAAATAAAATGAAAATAATGCCGCCAACAAGCATGATGATCTGTCTGACAAATTCTGCAAGGACTATTGAAAAGACATTGTACATTCTTTCGACGTCTGCAGTTATTCGACTGACCAGCTCACCTACTCTTGATTTCTCAAAAAAGCTAACCGGTAGTGTAATCATTCTAGAATAGAGATCCTTTCGAATTGCCGCAGTTCCATTCTCACTCACAATAGCAAAAAGGTAAATTCTAAAAAAAGAAATCACACCTTGAAGAATAAAAATGATAAATAAGACAATGCCGATTTTATTGAGAGACCAAAAACCGCTTCCTTTTCCTGTAGCGACATCAACCATCTCACCTGCGATTTCCATTACTCCAAGAAAGATAACACTGGATATGGCCAGCAGAATCAAACCAATAATAAATTGCCACCTGTACGGTTTGATGTAAGAGAAAATCTTAAGGCCTTCTTTAAAAGAATCCTTAGTAATTTTAACTGGTGGCAACTTGTCGTCTATGTTGGACTGATGTCTCCTTCTTCCCATGAATTTCTGTTAAACAACAACTGCTATGAACCGCTGCTTCATTCGGCTGCAAAAGTATGAATATTCCTTCTTACATTCTGCATTACATTATTTTATGCAACTATAGTAAGAACGTAAACTGTAAAGCAGATAGAAAAATAGCTTGATTTTGATGACTTGGAGCTATAATGTGTTGTCATAGGTCCCATTTTCATAATATTTGGAAGATTTTAAGGTGAATTTCGTTACAATTCTGTAGTTTATACGACTAAATAACATATAAGAGTTTAAACAAAACAAAATGAAGTCTAGAAAATTCAAACGAGGAGAACAGTTCTTTTTCCAAATTATAGACGACAATGGTGATGTGAAGATGGAAAGTGATGCTTATTCTGCAAAAGATGACAGAGACAAAGCATTAAATGAGGCTATGAAACCATATGCTTCTAAAGGTAATGCGGATGATTACAAACCGCTAAATTTTTACGAATCAAATTCAAAAACGGAGAATGGATTTGATAAGTTTGAAGCAGATGGCGAATTCTACTTCTGCTATTGTATGAATGGAGTTGTACATTTAATTTCAGAAGGCTATTCTTCTGAAACTGGAAGGGACAATGGCATTGCCAGTGTGGAAAAAAACATGGAGATCAAAGAAAGATTCTCTGTTAACCAGTTACCTAATGGTAAATGGTATTTGAATTTAAAGGCGGGAAATCACCAAGAGATTGCAACGAGTCGCTGGTATAACTCAGAAGGAGACGCCAACAATGCTTTATCTGCCTTGACAGGTGGAGGTGGTTCAGGTGCAGATGGACTGAGAGTTGCTAACATAGGAGTAGCAGCTGCCCCAGTTGTTGGTGCGACAGATAATGCTCCTAAGAAAAAGAGAAAGAAAAGAACCAGTGCTAAACCTAAGGCTGAAAAGATACCTGTATCAGATGGCTCATATACTTACAATGATGTGAAATATTATGTTCACAAAAGCAGTGGGAATGGTCAATACTATTTTTCCTTTAAGAATCCAGAAGACGACAAGACTATTCTAATGAATAGCGATGTCAGAGGATTCGCTTCAGAAGCTGATGCAGATGCGGGAATTAAAGCTGTTTTTGATCATGCTAATGTAGAAAGCAATTATGATGGCAGAGCCACTAAGAACGGCAAGTATTGGTTTTATCTGACAGATGGCAAAGGAAAAAATGTTGGTAAAAGTATTTTCTTTGGTTCAGAAACAGACATGCAACGTGCAGTAGGTCTATTATTAGGCCCATTAGCTGCTGCTGGTGCGGCTACTGCTGCCACGAATGGCGGCAATCAAGATGAATATCTGCCTGTTGCTGATTATCAAGGTAACAGCAGTAGCAAGTCCGACATAAACGGTGACTTTATCACATTCGAGCAAGATGGTCAATACTATTTTGCATGGATGGTAGATGGTAAAGTCTATATGAGAAGCCAAGGGTATACTTCTGAAGCAGGTCGTGATAATGGTATAAATTCTGTCATCAAGAATAGAGAGCTAGAAGAAAGATATGCTGACTATGCAGAAGGAGGAGATAATTTTGTTATCCTAAAAGCTGGCAACAACCAAGAAATAGCCCGATCCGGTCCAATTGGTGGAGGCTGGACTAACTATAGATCGGCAGGAATAGCTTCGTTAGGCCTAGGAGCTCCAGCAATAGCTGCAGGAATTATTGGAGGTGGAAATGATGATGCAGAAGCTAAAGCAAGAGCCGAAGCGGAAGCAAGAGCTAAAGCAGAGGCTGAAGCAAAAGCAAAAGCCGAAGAGGAAGCAAGAGCCAAAGCAGAGGCTGAAGCGAAAGCAAAAGCCGAAGAGGAAGCAAGAGCCAAAGCAGAGGCTGAAGCGAAAGCAAAAGCCGAAGAGGAAGCAAGAGCTAAAGCAGAGGCTGAAGCAAAAGCAAAAGCCGAAGAGGAAGCAAGAGCTAAAGCAGAGGCTGAAGCAAAAGCAAAAGCCGAAGAGGAAGCAAGAGCCAAAGCAGAGGCTGAGGCTAAAGCAAAAGCTGAAGAGGAAGCAAGAGCTAAAGTAGAGGCTGAGGCAAAAGCAAAAGCTGAAGAGGAAGCAAGAGCTAAAGCAGAGGCTGAGGCTAAAGCAAAAGCCGAGGAAGAAGCAAGAGCCAAAGCAGAGGCTGAGGCTAAAGCAAAAGCCGAAGAGGAAGCAAGAGCTAAAGCAGAGGCTGAGGCTAAAGTAAAAGCTGAAGAGGAAGCAAGAGCTAAAGCAGAGGCTGAGGCTAAAGCAAAAGCTGAAGAGGAAGCAAGAGCTAAAGCAGAGGCTGAGGCTAAAGCAAAAGCTGAAGAGGAAGCAAGAGCAAAAGCTAAAGCAGAGGCTGAGGCAAAGGCAAAAGCCGAAAAGGAAGCAAAAGCTAAAGCAGAGGCTGAAGCAAAAGCAAAAGCTGATGAAGAAAGTAAAACGAGTCAAGCAGCAAAAGTCGCAGCAGCAGCAGCAGCAGCAGCAGGTGTAGGTGCTTTAGGGGCAGTCAAAATGAGCGATAAAGAGAAAGGTGTGGATGATGATTATTTGGTATGCAGTGTTTATGAAAAACGCTTAAAGGATTCTAGGTCATCGAAATATCCAGAATTTATAACATTCAAGGCGGATAATGGAGAGCATTATTTTGCT
>CALLFA010000215.1 GCA_937997635.1 uncultured Saprospiraceae bacterium
CATGATTGAAGGTCTTAAAGAAAAATTCGAATCCCAAGATGAAGCTGACAGTGGTTTCAACCTAGACTCTTTCACTAAATTAGCTGAAGGTGGACTTGGTGATTTATTGTCAAATCCTGGTGGTTTGATGAATGCTGCAAAAAACTTGTTAGGCAAGTAAGCAGTCACATTTAGAGATTTATTAGGAGGTCATTTCTGTTCTAGGAATGGCCTTTTTTACTTTAAAATCTTCACATACTTTATTTTAAATTTACTGAATACCGCATTTAGATTTAGCTACACGCTTACGCCCTTTCAGGGCTTAGATGCAATAATGAGATCATACCAATGGCGTTGCCATTGGCTATAGTCTAGCGCCCTTTCAGGGCTAACATTTTACTAATAATATAAATAAGGTCGTCCCCTTGGGACTCCTGATCGAAACGTTACAACAGCAGAGGACGATGCCCCCCGCTGTTGATGATACCCCTTTGGGGTATTGCAGGCCAAAAGAATCAATAGCTAATTAATATTTAGCTTATTGATTCTTTTATAAAAATGATCGGTGATCGCTAACTAAAATACAAATACCCCAACGGGGTTACATCACTAGGATGAGGCATCGCCCCATCTTGGTGATGTTGTGTTTAGGAATCCCAACGGGACGACCTAGAGTTTAGAGATTTTGCAAATAAATAAGATTGTTCCGTACAAGCCCTGAAAGGGCGCAAGACTATAGCCAAGGGTACAACCCTTGGTATAAGAACTGGCTAATAACATAAGCCCTGAAAGGGCGTAAGCAAAAACACACTGAGTCATTAAAAATCTTCAATAATTTAATTTACATAAACAACACCACACAACTATTGACATCGAATAATACACTTTCCCAACAGTCAATAGCCATACCATTCCAAAGGTAATTTCCTCATCAATTCTACATTATTTTTATCTTACTGATTCAATTTTAGCTATGAAAAAATATTGCTTTTTATTTGCACTACTAATTGGTATACACACAACCACTTTCTTACAATCCGATAAAAAGAAATGGGATGTCAATAATCCAGATTCTACTTGGATATGGAATGACTTAACGTTTAATACAACTGAAGGCACATGGATGAGTTTGGATGTGAGCCCAGATGGTCAGACCATGGTGTTTGATATGTTGGGTGACATCTATAAAATGTCAACTACAGGTGGTAAAGCTTCAGCCATCAGAAAAGGAATTGCCTGGGAAGTTCAACCAAGGTTTAGTCCAGATGGGCAGTCAATTTTGTTTACCAGTGATAAAGGCGGCGGGGATAATATTTGGCGATCTGATGTCAATGGTGAAAATGAAAAGCAAATATCCAAAGAAAGCTTTCGTCTAGTCAATAATGCTGAATGGACTGCCGATGGCCAATACATCATTGCTCGAAAGCATTTCACGTCTGGACGTTCACTCGGTGCTGGCGAAATGTGGATGTATCATCATGCTGGTGGAGATGGATTCCAATTGACCAAAAGAAAAAATGATCAGCAGGACGTTAATGAACCATCCGTGTCCCCTGATGGAAAATATGTCTATTACTCAGAAGACATGTATCCAGGCGGCTTCTTCCAGTACAATAAAGACCCGAATAGTCAAATCTATGTCATCAAACGATATAATTTAGAAAATGGAGAAACTGAAACAGTCATCTCGGGACCTGGTGGTGCTTTTCGCCCGCAAGTGTCTCCTGATGGTAAACGCATTGCATTTTTGAAAAGAGTCAGAACAAAAACAGTTCTTGCCGTACATAATCTAGAGACTGGTCAAGAGTTTATGCTATTCGATCAATTGAGCAAGGATCAACAAGAGGCATGGGCTATCTTCGGTGTGTATCCAGGTTTCGATTGGATGCCTGACGGTCAGTCATTGATCATCTCAGGGCTAGGCACTTTTTGGAAAGTAAATAGTGAAACGGGAGAGGCAAGTGAAATACCATTTGAAGCTGAAGTGAATATGAAAGTCGCAGAGACCTTGCGATTTAAGAATGAAGTCTTTGAAGATACATTTAACGCAAAAGTCATCAGACATGCAGTCACGTCTCCAGACAATAGGTCTCTAGTCTTTAATGCAATTGGTGATTTGTGGTCAATGGACCTCTCTTCTGGGACACCAAAAAATTTGACAAACGGAGATCACTTTTCTTTCGAACCAAGTTTTTCTCCTGACGGCAAACAGCTCGTCTATGTGAGTTGGGATGATGAAAAATTTGGTGCCATACATCTGATGGATGTCGGGTCTAGGCATTCAAAACAACTCACCAAAGAAAAAGGAATTTACAGGACACCAACATTTTCTCCAGACGGCAAACATATTGTGTATCGAAAAGACAATGGCAATATGCAACAAGGTTTTACCTATTCCAAAAAGCCTGGTATCTATATGATTGCTGTAAGTGGAAATGAGCCTTCTACATTCATAACAAAAGAAGGGGAATTTCCACAATTCAATAAGGACGGAGATCGAATTTTATATCAGACTGGAGGGTACATTTTCGGATCATTAACAAAGACTGTAGCCAGTGTCGATTTAAATGGAAAAGAAAAGCAAGAACACTTTAATGGTAAATATGCACAGCGATACATCATTAGCCCTGATAACAACTGGGTCGCGTGGTCTGAACTCTTTAAAGTATACGTTGCACCTTTCCCTAAGACGGGTAAAAAAATTGGGTTAACACACAAATCGAAAGCAGTACCAGTAGCTCAAGTTGCCAAAGATGCTGGGATTAATATCCATTGGTCTACAGACAGTAAACAATTGTTTTGGACTTTAGGAAATGAATATTTCAGCGATGATCTGACAGAGCGATTTTCGTTTTTAGAAGGTAGTGCGGATAGCTTACCGCCAATGGACTCTGTTGGTATAAAAATAAACTTGTCCTTAGACACAGACAAACCTGATGGAGTAGTGGCATTCACAAATGCAACCATAATCACAATGGAAGGTGATGAAGTAATTGAAAATGGCACATTGGTTGTCAATGGCAATGAAATTCAGTCCATAGGATCAGATATTTCTGTACCATCGGGAGCAACGGTTATTGACTGTACGGACAAGACCATCATGCCAGGCATCATAGATGCTCATGCACACAGCGGGAATTTCCGATATGGATTAAGTCC
Organism: uncultured Saprospiraceae bacterium; assembly: GCA_937997635.1. Lineage (GTDB taxonomy): Bacteria > Bacteroidota > Bacteroidia > Chitinophagales > Saprospiraceae > CALFUK01. The sequence continues at coordinate 3,139 of CALLFA010000215.1, forward strand.
TCAAAAGCAGTGGGAATATTATGCGAATTTAGCTTATGGTGTGACTACTTCGCATGACCCATCTACCAATTCAGAAATGGTGTTTGCCAATAGCGAACTGATAAAGGCAGGCAAGATGGTAGGACCAAGATTATTCAGTACGGGAACAATTATCTACGGTGCAGATGGTGATTTTAAAGCAGTCATCAATTCACTTGAAGATGCGAGATCAGCCTTAAAGCGGACAAAAGCGTATGGTGCCTTTTCAATAAAAAGTTACAATCAGCCCAGAAGAGATCAACGCCAACAGGTCATGCAAGCTGCCAAAGAATTGGGTATTATTGTTGTACCAGAAGGAGGTTCACATTTTAATCACAATATGACAATGTTGATAGACGGCCACACTGGAGTCGAACACAATATACCGGTCGTGCCCTTATATAAAGATGTGACAAGCTTATGGAGTGCGACAAAAGCACACAACACCCCTACCCTTGTCGTCAACTATGGCAGTGTCTCTGGAGAATATTATTGGTACCAACACACCAATGTCTGGGAAAAAGAGAGATTATTATCGTTTACCCCTCGTCCTATTGTAGACAGTCGATCAAGGCACAGAATCATGATCCCAGAAGAAGAATACGAAAATGGCCATATCCTGACGTCTCAATCTTTAAAAAAATTGAGTGACGAAGGTGTGAAAATAAATTTAGGTGCACATGGACAACTGCAAGGTCTTGGCGCACATTGGGAATTATGGATGATACAACAAGGAGGCATGAGTAATCACGATGCATTAAAATGTGCCACCATCAATGGTGCTGTCTACTTGGGAATGGATCACCAAATTGGATCTTTAGAAGAAGGCAAACTGGCTGACATTATTGTCCTTGATGCCAATCCTCTAGAAGACATTCGGAATAGTGAATTTGTCAAATACACCATGCTTAATGGTCGCTTATATGATTCGGCCACAATGAACGAAATTGGGAATCATCAAAAAGAAAGAAGTTTATTTTATTTCGAACAAGAAGGAAGTGGAAATGCTTACCCCTATTTTATGGAGACGAACAGTCATATGAGTCCACAGTGTTGTCAGAGGAATTGATTTGATAGGGATTGGTTGGGGGCTAGGGGCTAGGTGCTAGTTGCTAGGGTGCTAGGGGCTAGTTGCTAGGTGCTAGGGGCTAGGGGCTAGGTGCTAATTGCTAGTTACTAAGTGCTAGATGCTAAGTGCTAGATGCTAAGTGTTAGATGCTAGATGCTAGGTGCTAGGTGCTAGATGCTAGGTGCTAGGTGCTAGGTGCTAGGTTAAAAAAAAGCGCCCGAAATTTGATTCGGAGCGCC
>CALLFA010000216.1 GCA_937997635.1 uncultured Saprospiraceae bacterium
TCACCGTCTAGTTAATAATCATGATTTTCCGTTTTTGAAAATACACGGTAGACGACATTCACCGATAGGTGATTAGCACAACACAACCAAAAATGTTGTGAGTTGCTACGCAATCACGAACATTTGTTGCTAATTGTTACAGACCGTTATTCATTTAAAGTTTTCATCGCATCTATTAATTCAGAATACGATTCATATATTGTTCCTTCGGCATTTTTCATCTTGTTCAATACTACAGAATTGAATTCTTCAAATCTATTAAAACCTCTTCTATTCATCAATTTTATCCTTTTGTCAATTATATTCATTTTAATTTCTCCACCATAATTTTCGTTAACATATAGACAGAAAATTGAATGAGTCATATACTCATTGAATATGGCATACTCTGATGAATAGTTTTGTTGCACTTCTTTTGTTGCCCACTTATCTTTATCACTAACTAATTCTTTGATTGCCTTAATGTTTTCTTTGCTTGTAGGATTTACGTAATTGTGGTCAATTTCTGTAAATACAATTCCTGAAAACAGTCCTTCTTTTAATTCTTCATGATAATCTTTATTTGAATCAATGGCTTCTGACGAATTAACAAACATGATACACTCTTGAAATTCTGGATCTTTAAAATTCCCTTTGTAGAATTTTTGAGTGCTGTGACTGCCCTCAATAAGTGGAGAAAACAAGACTTTATAATGATCATATTTTTGTGGGAATTCATTTTCAAGCCAAAGCCACATCTTCTTTATTGGTTGTAATTCAGATTGCCTGATCTCAAGTTTGGAATAATAGTCTTTGTTATTCTTATAAAATTTTCTGAATTCCGTTTTATCAGCAAAATCTTGAACTAAATAAAGTAAGTTTCGAAATTCACCTCCTCTTACTTGTGAGTCATCCGACCATGCATGTTTGTATGTTGTTTGATATCTCAGATAATTTGCATCATCAAATTTGAAGCAAATACTGTTTTCACGGAACCCATAGTAAGTTTTCCAGTAACTATTGTTTGAGCATTTATTGTTTAAAGTTTTAATCAATGGGTGGTTTCTAAATTTTCCAAAGTGTTCATCTACAAGCTTGGAGTATTCTGTATCAGTTGGGTGATTCTTTGTGTTTATTGAGCAGTCTGTTAGATAGAGAATGACATTTGCGAGTTCATAAACTTCAGGAATATGAAAAAATGTTTTACCAAGATTGGCTCTAATGTAGTCTTTTGTAAAAACCGAGCTTTGAGGATTAAACCTTAATCGATAAGTTGTTGTATAATTTGGTGAAGCGATTGGAATGAATAACCATTGTTCATTTGGAGTATTGACATATGGAATGTCTAACGTATCAGATTCTGTCCAGACTGTTACTTTCATTCCTTCATATCCGTCTGTACCAAGATCAATTGTATCAGCTTTTGATGTAGAAAAAGCCCATTCCTTGTCCCATGTTATCCCTTTGACATAGAATGTATCGTTTTCAGCCCAAAGTGTGTCTGGATAGTTTATTTTGGATTCAACATTTTGACCTGAAATTCCTGTGGACAATGTGATTAATATTAGTGTTATTATATTTTTCATTTTGCTAATGGTCTGTAACGGATCTGCTGTACCCGTCGTAGCCTGCCGATAGGCGGCTATGATCGTGGTCACAGCTTGTTATCGACTGGATTTCTAATGTTCGAAGTGATTCATGCTTTTCCAATACTTATCCTTAAAAACTTCGACATTATATTCAAAATTAGTTTCGCTTTTCGTTTCTTCCAAGATTTGAATTGGTTTCATGAAGTCTTTAGTGGCATAATATATTTCTCTTTTGCCTAAACCTGTTGTTTGAGCGACATGAATATATCCATCCTTATCAGGTAATAATTCTCTTAGTTTATCTTCAAATTGATAGTAAGTTTGTAAAGCTTCTGGATTTGGCATCCCATTGTTTTCATGCTCATCAAATGTTATTGTAATTAAAATAACCCAGGGATGTGAGGCTTTCTTATCCCATTTTATTATATCAGAGTTCACAATACCTACAATTGCTTTATCTCCTTTATCCCACTCAAGACTTGAATAATTTGATTCATCTGAATTGAAGAATACACCTTCATATTTTTCGATGAACTCTTTTTCCCGCCAATTGATGTATTCGTTTAACTTACTGATTGGATTCAATTCTTTATCAGAGTTGACATTGTGCTCTACTGATAATCTATCAATTTTTGTCGCCGTCTTAACCTCTCCTAAATAGTTTTCTACAAAAATGAATGTTCCATTTTCGATAAGCTCAGATTGATCATTAGTATATTCATCTGTGTAGATTAGTTTTATTGATATTTCATCAGGGTAATCTGACTCATTTTCAGGGTAGAAAAAAATGTTTTCAGTTGTAAATGACTTTGGGCCCATATTAATTCCAAAATCAGGAAAATCCATTGGAGGTTTAAATGCAGTGAACTTCCAATTCTCAAGTTTTGGTGCAGAATCTATCAATTCGTTTATATATGGAAATACCCGAAGGTTTCCTTCAGCTGTTAAAACCAATTCAGCATTGTTATCATCCATCATTCCTGTCAATAGAAATGCTCCTTCTTTAATCTGATTGAGTTTATTAAACACTGGAGTAACGAACTCGAATTGTATATTCTTTTGGGATTTGACAGCTTTCAAAAACCTTATTTGATTGTCATCGAACCAATTCCAAAACTCACTGATTGTCAATTTATTTTGTTCCTTGTTTATAGGCTGTTCCTTTTTACCGAATAGTTTATTTAGAAACTTCATTATTTTACTTTTTCTTGTCGATAACGTTATGACGGTATGCAGCGTGCTGAGCGCAGATGTTGTGTTTGGCCGCATGCTGACATGACCGTGTGTTACTAGGCGGCATTCCCTTTCATCCGGTTTTCAAGCGTTTTAATTTGGCTGCCTGTTAAGCGTTTTGCC
>CALLFA010000217.1 GCA_937997635.1 uncultured Saprospiraceae bacterium
AGTATCAGCTGACTCAGGATTATGAAAATCCAATGAGGGATCAAGTGAATAAGATATGCTGTATACAAAAAGGAGTAAAAAAGACAGAGATATCTTTAATAGGGGTAGTAACGGGTTCATAATATTTAAGGCATTTAGATAGCAAATATAGTCATACTTCAAAAAAAAAGCACGCTAATTTACTGCAGCCCCAAAGAATATCTTAAAAAAGACACTTATGTAAATAAAATTGCAAAATATGTGGTTTTGCATTTTCAAATATGTCTCATTACATTTTTACGAATAAGATTATCTGGGGACATAAATAATTACCGACCAAAAAGATTGATTGAAAGGAAAGGTCTCTTGTGGAATAAAGACTATTCTTCCACGTTCAATGATTCAGAGAAGCAACACCAACATGTACATCTGGGTATTCATGTAAGGTCAAGTGCGAACTAGAATTCTGTTGGGATTGCTGTAATCCTTTATGAATACAGAAAAAGCCAAAACATCCCATACAAATGAGACTAGCTAAAACAATGAGCTCACAAAAATGAGTCTTAGAAATACGGTGGTTGAAAATAGAAACAGTTTTTATGGGGGTAAAACTGTGTTTACTGGATTCTAACATACGGTTTTTGGTTTTTGGTTGTCTAGATCCGAATGGTTCAGTATACTTATCTAGATGGCTCAAATGTAATGTTAAAATGTTTATAATCTGTTATTTATATATACATTTTATTTTTAATATGTGTAATCATTTCTAATAGAAGATTGTGTGATAGTTAATGCTGATGCGAGACGCATTCAGCGACGCTCGTATGGATGAGGCGAGACGCGTACAGCTACGCTTGTATGCATTCAGTGATGCTCATATGACGGGCTGATGCGAGACGCATTCAGCGACGGCTGCTGCAGCGACCTACCCGTAATGTCTAAATGTTTCAAAAAATCACTAGATATATTTGAACAGAATACTCATTTAAACTATTTTTAGACGTATGTTCAACGAGCTAATTCATCTTATTGAAAGAAATTCATTCGGAGTCTGCAGTTACTTAGCAGATAAGATTGGCTTGAGGTCGTCTCGCGTTCGCTTGTATTTTATCTATGCTTCGTTCGTCACATTTGGATCCCCGATTGTCCTTTACCTCGCAGTAGCATTTTGGATGAACATCAAACAGTACCTTAGAAAAAGCAAAAGCTTTTTATTTGATTGAGACCATTATTATAAGACCCATTATTTACTTTTTTGATTAGTTACTTTAGACCATTACTGTTAGATAGTTGTCATATTTGCTGTGACAATGCAGATAATACAATAATACCAAAATGAAAATAGTTTGACCGTTTCCTACTTGATCTTTTATCTGTTCTCATCGTTGAAAATACTCGTAAATACCTGCATTCACTGCGTTTTCGTCTTGACAACAGACAAAACTTCTACACAATAAATCAGTCAAAGCATTCACCTTTTGGTAATAATTGCATGACTAAAGCGTTTGAACAATGATGAAACAGTTAATCTTTATAGTAAGTGTTTTTTTGATGAGTACGGCATTTGTGGCACCTAAGCCCACGCTGCAATTGGCACTGCTAAAATACAGTGGTGGTGGAGACTGGTATTCGAATCCAACAGCATTGAAAAATCTTGCATTGTTCTGCAATCAGCAGTTTGGCACCAATTTCAGTCCAGACTATGAGACAGTAGAAGTTGGCAGTGTTGACATTTTTAATTACCCATTTGTGCATATGACGGGACATGGGAATGTTGTTTTTAGCGATCGCGATGCCGAAAATTTGCGTCTGTATCTTTTAGCCGGAGGCTTCTTACATATAGACGACAACTATGGCATGGATCCTTTTGTACGCGTTGCAATGAAAAAGGTTTTTCCAGAATTGGAATTCGTGGAGTTGCCATTTACACATGAGATATACAAACAAACATTTGAATTCAAATCTGGATTACCCAAAATACACAAGCACGATCAAAAACCTCCCCAAGGATTTGGTTTAATTTTTGAAGGTCGACTTGTTTGCTTTTACACCTATGAATGTGACCTTGGTGATGGTTGGGAAGATAAAGACGTGCACAAGGATCCACCAGAGATACGACAGGCTGCTTTACGGATGGGGGCGAATATTATCGAGTATGCTTTTGAATTTTAAGGGTGAAACATTAAGACATTAAGAGGATTATTAATAATAGGAGGACATTAAGAGGCGTGGCGTGTCGCTGAAGGCGTCTAGCCTCAGCATTATGAGAGGTTAACAATGCTTTGTATACCCACAAAAAGTGAACAAAAGGTCTCTGACCTCTTTGTCTCATCCCAAAAACGCCAAGAGGCTAAAAACCTTTGGCTCACAGTCAACAAAAAGTGAACAAAAGGTCTCTGACCTCTTTGTCTGTCCCTACGAAACGCCAAGAGGTTAAAAACGGTTAAAAACCTTTGGCTCACATTGAGTGAAAAGTGAACAAATGGTCTCCCGACCGTCTCCGACCTCTTTGTGTCACGTTTATAGAAACAACATTTACAATTATATCTGCGTTGCAAAGCCTCGTAATAGCACTTGACACTTGCACTTGATACTTGCACTTGAAAACAGGAACCATTGAGCCTGATTTTAATGGCTAAATAGATAGGAGTAATGGTTCACGCATTGAAGGTTATACTTTGGTGGCAATCAGTTCTAATGTGTGTGGTAAACGAATGCCATTTATATCCATCACATACTCTCCGGGTGCTCTTTCATCCATATTTTCAAAACAGTTATATGGTGAATAATCGTATTCATTCATCAGGTCAATGCGAAGACCAGCACCGAGGCAAGCACTAATTAATTCGCTCATCGAGTGGGACCAGAATACCTCCTTTAGATTCATATTGTCAGAATTATCTGTGTAACTCCTCTCTGAATCTTCTATCATGGCACCAGTATTGAAATAGGGATAGCCTATTGTTTTGGTTTTATCATCAATCAGATAAAATGTTGGGTGAAACTCATGGTAATACAAAAAGCCTCCAGGCTTCAATAAAGCAGATACCACACCAGCCCATTGATCAAGATCTGGTAGCCAGCAAGTGGCCCCAAAAGTGACAAAAACGATGTCAAAGGTTTCCTTAACATGATTCAGTGTATCTAGGACATTACAAACAATAAATCTAGCATCAAGGCCCAACTGGTCATTAAATTTTCTAGCATGCTTTATGGCTTCAGTAGAAATATCTATGCCTAATGTAGACGCACCCATTCTTGCTAGAGACATGGTGTCTTGACCAAAATGACATTGGAGATGGATAATTGATTTACCGCTCACATCACCCAGCGTGTTGAGTTCTACTTTTGTCAAAGTATTTCTACCTTTCAAAAATGAGTCATTATCGTAAAACTCCGACTCTAAATGGGCTCTTGTGCGCGCGTCCCACAATTGTTCGTTTAAATCAAAATATTCTTGGTTTTCCATTTTGAGAATATATACTGTACATTCGTACAAACATAAGTAATATGGCAGAGGAGCATAGTAAAAATCAAAAGCAATTAAATATAGAATTATCAGAAGAAATAGCAGAAGGTGTCTATTCTAATTTAGCTATCATTTCTCATTCTCAATCTGAATTCATCGTCGATTTTGTCAGGCTCGTTCCAAACGTACCTAAAGCCAAAGTGAAATCAAGGATAATTTTATCACCAGGACATGCCAAGCGATTGATGAAAGCATTGTCTGATAACATTACAAAATTCGAAAAGCAACACGGTCCGATTAAAACTAATAATCAGCCGCCATTGCCACCCATGAATTTTACACCAACGGCTCAGGCTTAGATTATCAGCATCATTGAATTGCCCAGATTCTTCTTGCTTAAACGGGTTGCAACATTGACTTGAATACAATAGTCACAGGTTACGCACTACATTTATTTTAGATTGTTTAATTTGCAGTATATAAAATACTGAAACATGAAATATTATTTACTCTATTTTATTGCTTGCTTTTTACTCTTAATTGGCTGTCAACAAAAGACCACATCTAAAGTGCTTAGTCAAACGATGGACAAGACCGCTGTCGAAAAGAAACAATTGAGGCATATCGTCCTATTCAAATTTAAGGAGGATGCTACTCCAGATCAAATCAAACATATAGAAGATTCGTTTGCAAACTTAGAATATCTAATTCCTGAAATCTCTGGATTTGAATGGGGCCTTAACAATAGCCCAGAAAGTCTTCACAAAGGATTTAGCCATGCTTTTTTTGTGAGCTTTAATGATGAAGCGGCTAGAGAAAAATATTTGCCGAATCCTGATCATCAAGCCTTTGTCCAACTGTTGGGTCCAGTCATTGAAGATGTGTTGGTGTTTGATTATTGGAATAAGTAGTTCTCACAAATGAATATTTAGATGAGTGAAAAAATAATAACAAATTAAAAAGTTGATTCTCGATCAAATTCTGAATCAAAAAAGGAACATGAAGAATTCCTAAAAAAGAGATTGGCCCTTTTGAAAAACCGAACAAAAGATGAGGTGACAATTTCTAGTATATTATAATTTAAATATGAAGTTGAAACTTACTTAGAACTAGGAAAGTTTGATTCTCGTTATAGTTTTGCTAATTGCTTAAAGATACATGCAAATTGTAAATCGATCTAGTAAAGATTTAACTAAAGAATTATAAATACATAAAATAAAACTTAGTAGAATTCTAAATGAAAGAGAAAAAGGGAATTCAAAACTAACTTTTAAACCAGAAAAAAGTATGCAGTATTCTAGGCTTGTCTAACTGTTACACGTATAGTTTAGATGAATCTCTTGATTCCAGCACTGAATACGAACTGTCATTTAGGTACTTATCGACAGCGATTGCAGCTTCTCTTCCTTCCGTGATTGCCCATACGACAAGCGACTGACCTCTTCGCATATCACCTGCAGCAAATACTTTTTCTACACTTGTTTGGTATTTTTTGGTTTGGACATTTCCACGATTATCCAAGGCTACACCCAACTGTTCTATTATCCCTTTATGTTGTGGATGTACGAATCCGACCGCTAGCAAAATCAAGTCGCAATCAATGATCCGCTCTGTATCTTCCATTTCCACTAATTCGGCTTTGATGCCTTCTGGGTTCATCTTCCACTCAACATCAATTATTCTAAGAGCTTTGACTTGACCATTTTCATCGGCAATAAATTCTTTTGTCAGCATAGACCATTGGCGATCGCAGCCTTCTTCATGTGAGGTGGATGTCCTCAGCTGCATTGGCCATAATGGCCAAGGGGTTGTTTCGTCTCGATTAGATGGTGGTTTGGCCAACAATTCAATCTGTGTCACTGACTTTGCTTTTTCCCGATTGGATGTGCCAACACAATCCGCACCTGTATCACCACCTCCTATAACAACTACATTTTTACCAGCTGCAGAAATTACATCATGACTAAATTCAGTTTGGCCATCTACTTGTCTATTTTTTTGCTCTAGAAATTCCATGGCATAATGCACACCTTTTAAATTTCTTCCTGGCAATGGCAAGTCTCTTGGAATTGTAGATCCTCCAGTCAACACAACGGCATCGAATGTGGACATCAATTCATCAGACTTAATGTCAACGCCAATATTGGTTTTTGTTTTAAATACAATACCATCGGCTTCCATCACCTTCATCCGACGATCAATGATGTCTTTTTCAAGTTTGAAATCTGGAATTCCGTATCTAAGTAGCCCGCCTATTTTATCATTTCTTTCAAATAAAGTAACGGTGTGACCAGCTTTATTCAATTGTACTGCTGCTGCCATACCGGCTGGACCTGATCCTACCACAGCTACGGTTTTGCCCGTTCTGTTTTTTGGTGGATTTGATTTGACCCATCCTTGATTAAAAGCTTCCTCGATGATGCTTTTCTCAATATGCTCTATGGTGACTGGATCGCTGTTTATGCCTAGTACGCAAGCTGCTTCGCAAGGGGCTGGGCAAATCCGTCCTGTAAATTCTGGAAAGTTATTGGTAGAAGATAAAATGTCGTAAGCTTCTTTGTATTCCTTTCTGTAGACAGCGTCATTGAAATCAGGAATGACATTCCCCAAAGGACAACCGTTGTGACAAAAAGGGACACCACAGTCCATACACCTTGCTGCTTGTTTATTATTAAACTCTTCGTCTACAGGTTGGTAAATTTCTTTATAGTCATTAACGCGTTCTTTGACTTCTCTCTTTTTAGGAAGGTTGCGTTCGTGTTTCAAAAATCCGTTTATATCCGCCATGATCTGTGCTTATGCTGCTGTGACTTTTTGTTTTTGTTTTTCTAAAATTGCTTTATACTCTCTAGGCATAATTTTGACAAATGCCTTTTTGTGTGAATCCCAATGTTGTAATACATCAAGAGCTTTAAGACTTCCCGTAAATCTAAAATGATTTCTTAGGAGTGTCCGAATAGTCTGGAAGTCCTCTTTATCGAGTTCATCTAAATCCACCATTTCTGTATTGCAATTGACTGCTGCATTATTGTTAGGATCGTACAAATACGAAATCCCTCCACTCATACCAGCCGCAAAATTTCTGCCGATTTCTCCAAGTACAATCACTCGTCCACCTGTCATATACTCGCAACCATGTGCACCCAATCCTTCTACTACTGCCGAGACACCACTGTTACGTACACAAAAACGTTCTCCCGCTTTACCTTTGATGTACGCTTCTCCAGAGGTTGCTCCATAGAGTGCCACATTACCTACAATGATGTTTTCCTCCGGTTTCAATATGCTCCGTCTGTCTGGCACGACAATTAATCTTGCTCCACTAAGCCCTTTTCCAAAATAGTCATTTGTGTCTCCTTCAAGAGTGAATGACAATCCCTTTGCTCCAAAAGCACCAAAGCTTTGGCCTGCGGATCCTTTAAATCGAAAAGCGATGGAGTCTGTTGGCAATCCCTTACTTCCATAGGTTTTTGCCACCTGATTTGACAGCATGGCACCTACAGCTCTATCCGTATTTTTAATAATCAATTCGCTTGTCACTATTGATTTATCCTTAACAGCCAATTCGGCTAATTCTATCATGTGTTTGTCCAGTACATTTTCTAGTCCGTGATCCTGCTCTTGTATTTTATAATTTGCTTGTTCGCTAGATAAAGGATCTTTATATAGAATGGTGCTCAGATCAAGATTTTTCATTTTCCAATGATTCAAATCATCCCTAATTTTTAAGCGATCTGCTTGGCCTACCATTTCATTGATGGATCTGAATCCTAGCTTAGCCATTATTTCGCGCATATCCTCAGCAAGGAATTTAAAGAAGTTAACGACGTGCTCGACTTTGCCTTCAAATTTTTCTCGCAATTCTTCTCTCTGTGTTGCTATACCAACTGGGCAGGTATTCAAGTGACATTTTCTCATAAGAATACATCCTTCAACCACTAATGCCCCTGTCGCTATCCCCCACTCTTCTGCACCAAGTAATGTGGCAATCGCCATGTCTTTACCAGTACGCATTTGTCCATCTGCTTGTATGGTCACCCTATCGCGTAGCTTATTTAAAATAAGTGTTTGGTGAGTTTCTGAAAGACCCAACTCCCAAGGTAATCCGGCATGTCTGATCGAACTGAGTGGTGATGCACCGGTACCGCCATCATGACCTGAAATTAAGATGTGGTCTGCATGACCTTTAGTCACTCCAGAGGCAATAATGCCAACGCCGGCTTTAGATACAAGTTTGACACTTATTCTTGCATCTTGATTGGCATTTTTTAAATCAAAAATCAACTGCGCCAAATCTTCTATTGAATAAATATCGTGGTGTGGTGGTGGAGAGATCAATCCCACTCCAGGAGTCGAATTTCTTACTCTCGCAATCCAGTCATTTACTTTGTGTCCAGGTAACTGTCCGCCTTCACCAGGTTTAGCACCTTGTGCCATTTTTATTTGTAACTCAGCGGCATTTGTCAGATAGTTGATGGTCACACCAAATCGTCCTGAAGCTACTTGCTTGATGGCTGATCTTTCCCAATCGCCATTTTCTTTTATCGGATATCTGCTTTCATCTTCACCGCCTTCCCCACTGTTGCTTTTCGCACCAATTCGATTCATGGCAATGGCAAGAGTAGAATGAGCTTCATATGATATAGAACCAAAAGACATGGCACCTGTAGCAAACCGCTTCATGATGCTTTCTGCTGATTCTACTTCTTCTATTGGAATGGAATTGCCTGGGACAAAATCAAACAAACTTCTTAAGGTGCAAGCTTGTTTGTCTTGTTTGTTAATTGCTTCTGTGTATTTTTTAAATGTACCGTAATCTCCTTTTGACGTTGAGTTTTGCAACAAGTGAATAGAAGTCGGATTGAATAAATGATACTCCCCTCTTCTTTTCCATTGGTAAATACCAAGGTCTTGTAAATAGGTGCTGTGGAAACTATCTTCAAACGCAAGTTTGTGTTTGACCAAAGTCTCTTTAGCCAAGTCATCAAAGGTCATTCCTTGTATTCTGGACACAGTGCCTTTAAAACAAACATCAATCACTTCGTCGCCAATACCTAATGCTTCAAATGTTTGTGCCCCTTTGTACGAAAGTACTGTTGACACGCCAAGTTTTGACATGACTTTTAACAGTCCTTTTTCAACTGCATATCTGTAATTTTTTATTGACTGATCAGCATCATTTTCCGTAAGGCTCTCAATCGTATCGTAACTGACACCTGGATAAATAGCATCTGCTCCATAGCTGATTAATGTAGCGAAATGATGGGTCTCTATAATGTCTCCCCCATCGATCACTAAAGAGACTGATTTTCGTTGACCAGTTTTTATCAAATGGTGATGTACAGCCCCCATTGATAATAATGAAGGGATTGGCGCTTTCTCTTCAGAAATAGCCCGATTGGAAATAATGATAATATTGTTGCCATCATTAATAGCGGCTTCCACATTGGCGCACAATTGAAGAATGGCATGTTTAATGTCGCCTTCTTTATAATCTGTTGGCACCAATGACTGTATTGTTTTGGATTTAAATCCATCAATATCTAAATCAATCAACCGACCAAAATCATTTCTAGATAATAATGGCGAATCCAGACGAATAAAATTGACAGAATTTGTCCCTTGGTCTAATATGTCTTTACATCCACCTAAATAGGTATTCAAGGTCATAAAGGCTTTCTCTCTCAATGAGTCAATCGGTGGATTGGTGACTTGCGCAAATTGTTGTTTGAAGTAACTTGCTAAGTGCTGTGCGTATCTTGACAGTACTGCAATTGGTGTATCGCTACCCATGGAGCCAATTGGTTCTTTGGCGTTTTCTGACATCGCTTGTAACAACACTTCTTCATCTTCTTTAGTGAAGCCATAGGCTATTTGTTGCTGCACCAATTCTACACTTGGCGTATGATTAGGAATATCTTTTATTTCGATGTCATTGAATACGGTCTTTGATTTTTTTAACCAATCAGCATATGGTTGACGTTTACAAATCACATCTTTCAATTCGTCGTCACCGATAATTCGATGTTCGTCCAAATCAGCAACCAAGATCTTTCCTGGTTCTAACCTGTCTTTCAATATCACCTTTGCAGGATCAACAGGAATAACACCTGTCTCAGAAGCAAGTATAAGCACATTATCATCAGTCAACATATATCTTGATGGGCGTAAACCATTTCTATCCAATGTGGCACCGACTAATGTACCATCAGTGAAACAAATAGATGCTGGACCATCCCACGGCTCCATCAATGCTTCGTGGTATTCGTAAAAGTCTTTTTTGTATTGATCCGCATTGGTATCATTTTGATATGCTTCTGGAATCATCATCATCAACACATGCGGGATCGATCTTCCAGCGTGCAATAAAAATTCTAAGACACCATCAAAATTGGCGGAGTCAGAATCTTCCTCATTGCAAATAGGAAAAATGATGTCTAATTCCTTTTCAGTAAACAAATTACTTTTCAAAAACGGCTCTCTTGCTTTCCACCAATTTATATTTCCTTGGACGGTATTGATTTCTCCATTGTGAGAAATGCATCGAAATGGTTGAGCGAGTTTCCACTTAGGAACAGTATTCGTCGAAAAACGAGAATGCACTAATGCGATTGCAGATTCAAACATTGGATTTTGAAGATCCAAATAATAGGATCTTACTTGATGGGAAGTCAACTGACCTTTATATACGATGGTATCGCAAGATAGTGAAGAGATGTAAAAGTCCTCTTCATATTGATCTCCCAGTTTATGTATTTCAGAGCTAATGTGCCTTCTTAATATATAGAGTCTTCTATCCAAAGTTTTGTTGTCCGCCTCTTTCAAATATTTGAAGAATGCTTGTTGCACAGATGGTTCTGCAGAAATGGCTGTAGTGCCCAGATCGCCTGAATCCGTAGGTACAACTCTGTAACCTAACACTTCAAATTCCAAGTCCGCTGTACATCTCGCTATAGTCTCTTTACATTTTTGTTGCTCCTCTTCACCTTTTGGCAAAAACATCATTGCCACACCATAGTCACCTTTGGCAGGTAAATCAAATTCACAGGAGTCGACAAAAACCTGATGTGGGATATGTGTATGTATACCAGCACCATCACCCGTATTGACTTCACAGCCGCATGCACCTCGGTGTTCCATGTTTTCTAACATCGTCAGAGCATCAGACACCAATTGGTGACTCGTTGTCCCATTCAGGTTTGCTATCAAACCTGTTCCGCAAGAATCCTTTTCTAATTGAGGTACGTATAGACCTTTCTTATCGTGTGCAACCATAATGTGATAGATTAATTAGTTAGTGTTGATCGGTAGAAGGAAGCCTCCAATCAAAATCTCATGTGACTAAACATTGATGTAGATGTCAATGTTAGAACTTTAAATATAGTAAAAATCAATGGTTTTATCTGTACAGAATTGCTCTCCGGTAAGATGTTATATGGACAAATTGTTAATAAGGTTGAAATTCTAAACTTTTTACGGAAATAAAAAGATAAATCACTTTTAGAGCAGCAAATATTATGAAAATGTTTAGAATTTATTTTTTGCTATCTGTACAGTATTACTGAAGAATTTAACCAATGTATAAGAATTGGACTAATATTACATTCTAAATTTATTTAATATATAATGGCTAAACGCCTACGCTCTATATCTGATAAGAAAGAAACCAACTGGAAAGATGGCTTCCAGGCCTTGCGTTATGTCCCTCGCTTTTTCAAAAAAGTATGGGAAGCGGCACCTATGCTTTTTGTTGTCAATCTCATCTCAAGACTACTCAATGCTGCGTCTCCAATAATTATCCTTTGGGTAGGCAAATTAATCATCGATGAAGTCATTCTTCAGATTGATCTTACTGATAAAGATTTATCTCAGTTGTGGTGGTATGTGGGTATCGAATTAGCAGTGATTGTGCTATCAGATCTGATTGGGCGAGTCACCAATTTGACTGATGGGTTAATTGGCGATTTGTATTCTAACAAATCTTCTGTTGAGATCATTGATAAGACTGCAGAAATCGAGCTGAAAGACTTGGAAGATCCAGACTTCTACGACAAGTTAGAACGTGCGCGGAGACAAACAAATTCGAGGGTGACCTTATTGACAAATATCTTATCACAGTTACAAGATATCATAACAGTAGTCTCTTTGATTACCGCTTTGATTGTCTTTGAGCCATGGTTGATTCTGTTATTGATCATTGCCATCATTCCGTCTTTTATTAATGAGATAAAATTCAGTCAGTCTTCTTATTCACTTGCACGAGGCTGGACTGTAGAGAGAAGAGAACTGGATTATCTTCGCTACACAGGTGCGAGTGACGTAACAGCTAAAGAGATAAAATTATTTGGCTTGACTTCTTTCATTTCTAATCGGTTTAAAGTTCTGGCACACAAGTACTATCTCGCGAATAGAGCGCTGACGATAAACAGAACCATCTGGGCAGCCCTATTTAATGTCCTTGGCATAGCTGCCTATTATGGCGCTTATGTTCTCATTATTCTGAGAGTGGTCAATGGCTTTTTGACTGTTGGAGAATTGACCTTTTTATCAGGCTCTTTCAATCGCTTAAGAACCAGACTTCAAGGTATGTTTTTTCGATTTTCAAAAATATCAGAAAGTGCCTTATACTTAAAAGACTACTTCGACTTTTTGGATATTGATGTTGATAAAATGGAGGACATTGAGTTGTTTCCTTTACCGAATGGCATAAATAAAGGCTTCACGTTTGAGCATGTTTCTTTTCGCTATCCAGATACTAAAAAGTTTGTTTTACAGGATTTAAATTTCACTTTACTAGCTGGTGAAAAGCTGGCCTTTGTCGGAGAAAATGGAGCGGGGAAAACAACACTCATCAAACTTATCCTCAGATTCTACGAACCGACAGAAGGAAGAATTTTGCTAGACGGTGTAGACATCAGGCAATTCAATAAAGCTGAATATCAGCAACAGTTTGGTGTGATTTTTCAAGACTTTATTAAATACAATTTTACAGCAGGAGAAAATATAGGTGTAGGTAATATTGAAGAATTTACCAATGAAGAAAGAATAGCACAAGCCGCTGAATTGAGCTTAGCCAATGAAGTGATTGAAGGGTTGGAAAACGGCTACGAAACGAAAATGGGTAAACAATTTCATGGCGGTGTCACCTTATCAGGAGGGCAATGGCAGAAAGTGGCTTTGGGTAGAGCATATATGAAAGATGCAAAAGTAGTGATCCTTGATGAGCCCACTTCAGCATTAGATGCCCGTGCAGAATATGAGGCATTTCAACGATTTATTGGAATTACAGAGGGGAAGACTGCGGTCATTATTTCACATCGATTCAGCACAGTACGAATGGCCGATCGCATCTTGGTGTTGAAGCATGGCAGTCTGCTCGAAATTGGTACCCACGACGAACTTGTTGATAATGGAAATTTGTATGCGGAATTGTTTAAGCTACAAGCAGAAGGTTATCAATAATCGTCTAGTGTTTATCAAAGACATTTATCTCTTAGTAAAGTAAATCCGATTGGATTATTTACTAGATAACCGTTTAAACTACACTCTTACGCCCCTTCAGGACTTAAGTACAATTACAACATCATACCATTGGCTATATGCTTTGCGCTCTTTCAGGGCTAACACATGTTACAGGCAATTTATATCATTAATACTACTATGATATGATTATAATTGATTGATAAAAATGACATACCCCAACAGGCCCAGCGGGGTTTAGACAATTTGGAAATAAGCAAGGTCGTCCCGTTGGGACTCCTTGTCGGAACATTATTGATGATACCCCTTTGGGGTATTGCAGGCTAAAACAAATTGTAATAAAAGCCTGAAGAGGTGCTAGGCGATAGCCAAGGGTAAAACACTTTTTAGATGAACAATTTTATACTATAATGCATGAAAGGGCTTAAGCAAAAACACCAACAATTTTATTATCGCTTCATTACTTTACTTTTTTATTTGCTTTTGTAAATGCAAATGAGGCTTTTATCGTACAATCAATGTGATCTGTTCAGTTATTTTAATTAAATTTCTCGTATACAATCTAAGATGAAGATAATTTTTAGCTTATTGTTATTAATTGGAATGTTTGCCACACTCATTGGCCAAACATTCACTGAGGTTGCTGTACCAATGGGATTGATTCATAAATCCACAGACAATTCATATACGGGAGCTGGTGTAGCATTCTTTAATTTCAATAATGATGAATACGATGACATCTACGTATCAGGTGGCATCAATGCAGATAAAATATTCATTAATAATGCAGGGCTTTCGTTTACAGAAGCCATCAATACAGGAATCGAACTGTTGACACAAGATGTAACCACCAATGGCATAGCGGCTGGAGATATCGATAATGATGGAGATGATGACTTATATATTTCAGCAGGTACGTTTGGCGGGCATCATGATTTCCTAATGGAAAACAATGGAGATGGCACTTTTACAGAAATAGGACAATTTTCAGACCTTGACTTAATTAGCGAATGGACAACAGCCGCTACCATGGGCGATTATAACTTGGATGGATATCTCGATATTTATACAGGAGGATATGTTAGATCAGGCGGGCTAGATGAGATTACTAACGCCTTTATTTATGAAGGATGGGCCAATAAACTATACTATAATAATGGGGACAACACCTTTACAGAAACAGCAAAATTGGTGGGATTAAATGATATCGGGAATGCACTTGCTACTGCATCAACGGATTTTGATTTGGATAATGATATTGATATTTATCTAGCCAATGATTTTGGTCAATGGAATTCTACAAATCAATTGTTTCAAAACAACTATCCAAATAATACCTGGACAAACACCAGTATTGCTTCAGGGGCTGATATTGGAATCTTTGCCATGGGGATTGCAGTTGGTGATTATGATGAAGATGGTGATTTTGATTACTATGTGACTAATTTAGGCCGAAATGTACTATTGAATAACAATGGAGATGGTACTTTCAGTGATCTAGCCACTATGGCAGGAGTTGAAAACACAAATTCTGATGCCCTATTGTCCACAAGCTGGGGAACCGCATTTATAGACTTAGATAATGATAGCTATCTCGATTTATATGTGTCAAATGGACAAATTCCTGCAGCTGAATTCATCGCAACAAACATCATTGATCCCAACAAATTATATCACAATAATGCAGATGGCAGCTTTACAGATATCACTGCCTCAGCGGGCGTTGATTTCGATGGTCGGAGTCGAGGCTTAGCCTATGGAGATTTTGACAATGACGGGGATATAGACTTATTGGTTGGAAATATTTATGATGAAAACGCGCTTACTGGAAATTGTCTGCTTTACCGTAATGACTCCAATACCAATTCTAATTGGTTAAAAGTCACTTTGCAAGGCCAAGCTTCCAATAGAAATGGATATGGAGCGAAAGGAATCATCCATGCTGGAGGGCGGCGTTTTATTCGAGAAATGGATGGCGGCTCCAGTCACAATTCTAGTCATGCAGCCTTCATGCATTTTGGTCTAGCTAACATCAATGCCATAGATAGTGCGTTCATCATTTGGCCTGGTGGGTTACAACAGCCCCTTGGACAACTGGAAGTAAATCAAACACACCACATTTTAGAGAGTACCTGTCAGCCAAATTATGACGGATTAAATACATTAACTGGCAGCCCCAGCGCAAACATTACCTATGACACAAATGGTAAAATAGCATCGACCCAAGCCATCAATCAGAGCATCGAAGTGAATTACAAAAGCCTAGAGACTATAGAATTGAAGTCAGGTTTTGAAGTCGAGCCCTCCGCAATCTTTCATGCCACTATTGAAGGTTGTGAAAATGACCCTTGATTTTTATGCACAAACGATGCTTCTAGTTACTTCGTCTGAAACTATGAGTCTTAATTTTATATCACAAATTTAGCTGATCAATTTCTGCTAATATTTTTTTTTAAAAATTAAAACACAAACCAAATGGCTAACATTTTAGATGTCATTTTGAATACCATCAACGACGTTCAAAAAAAGAATCAAAAAAATCCAAATGTTGATACTGCTGACTCTACAGTTTTTGATCTGTTGAGAGATAAAATAAGCGATCTTAACGGCAAGCAACAGCAACACCAGATGCAAAAAGGCCGAAAAAATGCAAAGAGTATTTTGGACATTTTAAAAGATGGTATCGAAGGAGCGCGTAAGCAAAACAAAAAAGACCCAAATGTGGCTACTGCTCCAAAATCAGTATTCGATGACATTTTAAAAAAGGTGGATCAAGGACCAGCGAGACAAGCTAGTACTGGCATCAAAAAAATCATTGAAGAATACAACCTAGATACAAGAAGAATCCCTACAAATATGTTGCAGGAAATACAAGCTCAATTTTTGAAAGACTCACAGAAATTGAAACAGCAATATGCGCAAGGTATTTTTGATTTGACGAAGAAGTACAAGTAGCGAGGGGCAAGTGTCAAGCCTGCCTGCCGGCAGGTGCAAGGTGGTTCAGCCCCCTATTAATCGGACAAAGTTCTAATGACGATTAAAAATATAAAATATTCGCAATATATTGCTTTTGCGAAAATGCCAACGGTTACCTTTGTACCGATGGATGTAATGTGTAGGCCTACCATTACTTTTT
>CALLFA010000218.1 GCA_937997635.1 uncultured Saprospiraceae bacterium
TTTAGATATTTGTGTTTTTATGCGTGGTAGATACATCAACTTAAATGGCGTCCCATATTTATCTATAAGCGATTTCATTGATATACCATTGAAATGAAGTACATCATCTATGAGCTCGAACCCTTCTTGAGGAAAGCGATAAGTCTGTTTTATTAGTTCAGAATAAGTTGATTTCATGTTTCCTTAAATTCAACCCAATGTAATGAAACTATAAGACCTATGTGTGTTGAATTAACTTCAATTGCTATTTGCAAATCGGTCATGTACTACCTGCAGCAATATTAATAGATGTACTACAGTACTTGTACAGAGCGGATGCTAGATGAGCACAAGTCAGTAATAAATTATTTATCTTCGATTAAATATTTGAGCTTTATGGAGTCAGTGTGGCAGATATTTTCTAAAAACCAGATCAAACAATCAGTTTTAAATAAAATAGGAGAGGGGTGGGATGTTGTTAGCCGTGCACCTGGAAGGATTAACCTTATTGGAGAACATACTGATTATAATGGTGGCCTTGTATTTCCAGCTGCTGTAGATAAGTATATGTATTTCGCTTGTCGTAAAAATGGTACTAAAACGATAAAAGCTACTGCTCTGGATTTAAATGAGCAGCATACGATAGACTTAACAGACTTAAAAATCACTGGTACGCTTTGGGCGGACTATATAAGCGGAATTCTGTTGCAGTTTCAAGAACGAGGATACGATATAGATGGCTTTGATGTTTCATTGACAAGTGAAGTGCCAATTGGCTCTGGAATGAGTTCCTCTGCAGCTTTAGAAATGGGTATTCTGTTAGCAATCGCAAAATTGCATAACATCGAACTAAGCAAATGGGATGCTATTCAGATGTCACAAAACTCAAATCATGAATTTCTTGGTATCAAAGGAGGTATTTTGGATCAGTTTTCATCAAGCTTTGGACAACGTGATCGTGCCATGTTAATGGATTGTGCCGATCGTTCATTTGAATACGTCGACATTGACTTGAAGGAATACGAATTGTTATTAATTAATTCTTGTGTCACACACAATCACTTATTGTCTGGTTACAATGATCGTGTACTTGAGTGTAAGCAGGCACTTCAGGAAATACAAAAGATATATCCTCATGTTGCTAGCCTTAGCGATGATTATGCGATCAAGGATGTGGCATTTTCATCTGAGGTATTGTACAAAAGAGCGAGTTTCATAGCAGAAGAGAATCAGCGTGTTAGAGAGTTTAAATCAGCACTAAATGAGCATGATTTAGGAACATGCGGTGAGTTGTTGAATGGTAGTCATGACGGCTTGTCAAGTAAATATGAAGTCAGTTGTGATGAGCTAGATTTTTTAGCTGCTAATCTCAAATCAGAACCTGGAGTACTTGGCTGTCGAATGATGGGCGGAGGCTTCGGAGGGTGTACGATAAATTTAATCAAGTCATCAATCAGAGATGATCTAATCAAAGACATCGAAAAAAAGTATATCGATACATTTGATATCAAACCAGAATTCTATCCTGTAAAGATGTCTGATGGTGCAGGAATTCTAGAAGATTAAATGAGGCCGATATGAAAATGAATGAATCATTACAGTCATATCAGGACGAGAAAGGCCGTTTTACTATGTTTCCAGGTAAAAAGCAAAAGATCAAGCAGCAATTAATGTTGGAATATCTAGTCTCCTTTTTTGAAACAGATAAAACGTATACTGAGCAGCAAGTCAATGACATTCTAAATAAACACCACACCTTTGAAGATCCTGCTAGCTTGAGACGATTGATGTTTGGTAAAGGATTGTTGGGGCGTACATTGGATGGAAGGAGATATTGGAAGAATGAGATTCGAACAACAGATGTAGATAGTTAATGGAATGAAAAAGCACAATAAGGTCAAGAAGAAAAAATGGAACTGGAGAAACCGTCTTATGGAATTCTTTTCAATTTTTGTTGCCGTGGTCTCTGCTTTTGCATTAAATAATTGGAACGAAAACAGACGAGACAATCAGGCAGCAACTAAGATATTAACTGAAATATCAAATGGTCTTGAAAAAGATTTGGAAGACATTAATATAAACATCGCAGGACATAGAGGAGGAGTAAATGCTTGTATCTATTGGCGGAAGATAATTTCAAATCAAAACGTTGATCCAGATTCTTTAACAATTTATTACTTGGCCTTAACGAGAGACTTTTTCTCAGCACAAAATAATTCTGGATATGAGACTTTAAAGTCAAGAGGACTTGAGTTGGTGGCAAATGATTCCTTACGATTTGATATTATATCACTATATGAATATGACTATGAGTCCTTGAAGACCATGGAGGAAAATTATTATGAAATGCAATTTCAAGAAAATTATTTTGAAGATTTTAATAAAAGCCTGGCACCTTACTTTGTATTCGATGATAATGGAGAAATTGTAGGCTTGAAGTCTCCAATTAATTTAAAACCAGATGAAAAAAATATCTTGTTGTCCTATTTATGGAAAATAGAAAAAAACAGACATTTCATCATGAGCTTTTATAACCACATGGAAGACAAAATTAACGACTTGACGCAGCGAATTGAAGACGAAATATGAAGGGTATAGGAAATACACCACTCGTCAAAATAGAAAAGTTGACAGATTCAAATAGTGCTGATGTCTATGTCAAGTTGGAAGGCACAAATCCATCAGGGAGCTTAAAAGACAGAATGGCGCTTTCCATGATTGAAGGAGCAGAACGAAGAGGCGAATTGAAAAAGGGTGGGACAGTAGTCGATTATACGGGTGGTAGTACAGGTAGCTCATTAGCCATGATTTGTGCAGCAAAAGGATATAAGGCTCATTTTGTTTCTTCCGATGCCTTTGCAGAAGAGAAATTACAAACCATGAGGGCATTTGGTGCAAAAGTTGAGCTGGTACCAAGTAAAAA
This sequence comes from uncultured Saprospiraceae bacterium, assembly GCA_937997635.1. Taxonomy (GTDB): domain Bacteria; phylum Bacteroidota; class Bacteroidia; order Chitinophagales; family Saprospiraceae; genus CALFUK01. Next base: position 2,903 of record CALLFA010000218.1, read on the forward strand.
TGGACAAATAACTGCAAATGTCATTGATGAGGCGCTTTCAAGAGTACGGGAAATTGCAAAACAGCCAAATACATTTTATACCAATCAATTCAATAATGTAGATAACCGAAATGCTTACCATGTCATGGCTAGAGAGATAATGGATGTATTGGGTACTGACATTGATGAGTTCTTGGCTGGAGTAGGTACAGGCGGTTGTTTTTCTGGCAATTCAGAAATATTTAAAGATATGATACCAGATATCAGATGCATTCCTATTGAGCCGTTCAATGTGAGGACACTTTCAGGAGGCGATACATCTGGTGCTCATAGATTGGAAGGAATGGGAGCAGGATTTATTCCCGAAATTTGTCGAATGGATTTAGCTGACGAAATAATCGCTGTCAAAGATGAAGATGCATATAGGACTGCTAGAGACTTAGCTAAAATTGAAGGTATATTTGGCGGAATTACCTCTGGCTCAAATGTATGGGCCGCAATTCAAAGGGCAAAAATATTAGGTAAAGGAAAAACGATAGTTACCGTTATCTGTGACTCAGGACTTAAGTATTTGAATGGAGATTTATACAAATAAAAGACAAAAGAACATCAATACCAAGGTGCTTTATTCCCAAAGGAGGATCAATCTATGCAAGAAAGCTTTGAATGTGCTATCTCTTGTGCAACCATTTTGAAAAGTCATCATAATTAGACTTAATGTTTTTCCATTGCGAAATATCCCAACATTGATCGAGTATTTCTTGCTGTTCGTCTGTATTGTCTGTAGGTAAACCAAAAAGAACATAAATTGTATGCATAACGAAAGCAAAACCATTTTCATCAACATTAAACACACTGAATATGGAAACCACAAATAACTATTGGCGCAGCTTCTTAGAACGCAAGACGAATCTTCTCTAGATTCAGAGCCTCTAAACCATGTACCTAGCATGTTGACGCTTTCACTACATGATAAACACGAATAGACGGTAAGTATTTTTAGCAACAAATACACACGTGTTGCTAACCAAACTGCCATTTACAAAATGTTCGCGATTGTCCAACACATCGCAGACCATTTCGCATTGATTGATGTTAGCATAGGCGCTATATCGTCTTTGTTACGATTTCAATTTAGTTAGATTTTTTAACCAAGAGCTCAGCAATTTCCGCTTTTGGCGTATGGTTTGAAAACCCAATCATGGGTATTCTTTCCGTAGCGCTTTTTCAGATTATTACTTTGATTTTCAAAAATTATATGAAATGAATTATCCAGTAAACTCAAATAAATCCATTACTAAAAGAGAGAAGCAAGTTCTATCACTAATTGCATATGAATTCAGTACAAAACAGATTGCAGATAAACTTAATGTGGCTTACGAAACGGCACATTCACATCGTAAAAATTTATTAAGAAAACTTGATGTAAAAAATTCAGCTGGACTAATACGAGTAGCTTTTGAAATAGGGCACTTAAGCATTCATTGAAGAGTCATGTTCTTGATTCTGCAACTTCCACACCTTTACAGGATTTTTATCTCTTAATCCGTAGACTTTATGTGTTGGGCCAGTGTAATCGATGCACTGGCTC
>CALLFA010000219.1 GCA_937997635.1 uncultured Saprospiraceae bacterium
CAGGTTTTTGAATTTGAATTTAGTAATCTGGATAACGATGGTGAACACCTAAGTTTGATCAATAGAAATAATCAGGTCATCGATTCATTGACTTATAACGATGGAGGAGATTGGATAGGTGTTGCAGACGGTGGATTTTACAGTCTGGCATTACTTGACCATACCCTAGATAATGCATTAGCTGCATCTTGGGATGTGCAGTCAGTATACATCACACCTGGTGCTCCAAACCAGTTTTTACCTTTTGATACGTATCATGCTCCTTCAGATGTGGTGATCAATGAAATACACTATCATCCATTCCAGACTATCACTTCGTCAGGAGATACAATTTCAAGTAGAAACTTTGAATTTATAGAATTAAAAAATCTGACAAGTAGTCCAGTTAGTTTAACTGGTGTAGCCCTGTCAAGAGGCATTACTTATGAATTTCCCATAGGTGCTGTACTGCCTGCTAATGGCTTTATTGTTTTGGCAGAAGATTCTTTGGAATACATTAACAGATATGGTCAGTCACCGTATGGCACCTATAGTGGCAAATTATCTAATAGTGGTGAAATGATCTGGTTGTCAGATGTTAATGGAGAATTGTTAGATGCTGTGCGCTATGATGATGTCTTCCCTTGGGATAACCAAGCAGATGGCGGGTTAAATGATTTCAGTTTGGCTTTAATAGACTCTTCTTTACCCAATGATACACACATCAATTGGAGGCGTCAATGTACTGCACTCCATACCCCTGGACAAGAAAATGATTTTGGCTGTTTTCAAGGTCAAGAAGCTGATGGCCTTATCATTAATGAAATTGATTACAACCCTAATGAAGCTAGTGGTATTGAATTTGTTGAATTATTCAATAATTCATTTGTCCCGATTAATTTAGAGGGTTTACTTATTTCGGATGCAATTACGTATCAATTTCCAAGTGGTCAACTCTTACCTGGCCAATACTATATCATAGCTAGAGATTCTGCGCTTTTTGAAAATACATACAATGTTGCCGTAGATGGTAGTTTCTCAGGTGGTCTTAGCAGCCAAGGTGAAACAATCCTTATTTCGGATTTTTTCGGAAATACAGTTGATATCGTATCATATGATGTCACTCCCCCTTGGACAAATGAACCAGCACAAGGCATCAAAAGTCTAGCGCTTATCGATCCTGATCTAAATAACAATAATGGATTCAATTGGTGTGTGCAGCAAAGCGACCGAACACCAAAAGCAGCAAACGATTTTGCTGATACAGATAACGACGGCGTTGTTGATTGCATTGACTCGTGTCCTGCCCTCGATAATGATTTAATAGGAACAGCTTGCGATGATGGTGACCCTTGTACACCCACATCTATTTATACAAATTGCAATTGCGAAGCCGTTGAAAATGCTGCCTTAGGTGGAATTGCATCCATGAGCTCGCAATTCTCTTCTCTTGCCGCATCTAGATTGAATAATGATAGATTTACTGGAAATAATGAATTGGCACATACAGGTGGAAGTTCTCCTAATGAATGGTTCGAAATAGATTTGGGTAGTGATATGCAGATCTCAAGTGTTGTACTTTGGAATAGGATCAATTGTTGTTCTAGTCGTATCAATAATGTCTACATCATGGTAGCGGATACACCGTTCCCTGCAAATACTGACTTAACTCAATCACTCAATAATTCAGATTATACCCACCAACTAGGGGATGAAACTGGCTCAGCAATCATAACAGTTTATCCTAATGCGTCTGGAAGATATGTTCGAATTCAGAAATCAGGTAACAATGATGGCGGGAATTTCATGAATCTAAGAGAGTTGCAAGTATTTACACCTGTTACAATTGTTGATACCGACAATGATGGTGATTGCGATATCATAGACCAATGTCCTAATTTTGATAACAACTTAATCGGGCAATCATGTGATGATAACGATCCATGTACTACTGGTGATGTCTACACCTCTAATTGTGCCTGTGAAGGAACTGTTGTTGGTGATGCTGACAATGACGGTATATGCGATACAATAGATCAGTGTCCAAATTTTGATGATACTCTGATTGGTACCACATGTGATGACAATGATCCATGTACAACCAATGATCTATATACGAATACATGTGATTGTATGGGAACTGCGGTAGCAGATTCTGATGGAGATGGCCTTTGCAATGCTATAGATGTATGTCCAAATTTTGATGACAATCTGATCGGTACCGCATGTGACGACAATGATCCATGTACGACTAATGATCTATATACCAATACTTGTGATTGTGTAGGAACTGTAGTAGGAGATTCTGATGGAGATGGCGTTTGCAATGCTATAGACCAATGTCCAAATTTTGACGATAATCTGATTGGGACACCATGTGATGATGGCATTATTTGCTTTGTTGGCAGTACTTGGGACGCCAACTGTAATTGTTCAGGAGGTGCATTTTCTGACTTAGATAACGACAATGTCTGTGACCCATTGGACCAATGTCCTGGCTCTGATGATAATGTCGATGTGAATACCAATGGAATCCCAGATGGCTGCGAAGGCTGTGCAGATTACATCACAGAATCAACCAATTCGATCATCTCATCAGATAGGTCCGCTAATATTAATATTACAACAAATGGTAGAGTCTTTATTGGAGATATTGAGTATCATGCTGGCCAAGATATAGATTTAACACCTGGTTTTGAGGTCAAATCAGGGGCAGTATTTCATGCATATATTGCGCCTTGTAATTGAGTAAAAATGGAGATTTTTATTGAACGTGGTGGATTGCTTAATTAACAAAGTTATTTTATGTTAAAAAAAGCTGTTGTGGCTAACTTTTAATTTTAAGTCATACAAGACAAAGTATCTCCCATGATGAAGAAAATCACCTTAGTTTTATTGTGTATAGTATCAATCTCTTCATTACATGCTCAATTGTTCATTAATGAAGTGTTATCCTCTAATAATTCTACAATTCAAGATGAAGCAGGAGAATATGACGATTGGATAGAAATATACAACAGTGGTAGCACACCAGTTGATTTAGAAGGGTATTACCTCACAGACAAGCCCGACAATCCTGAGAAATTTCAAATTGTCGGTAGTCTAATTATCCCACAAAATGGATACGTCCTTATTTGGGCAGACGAAGATGGCTCTCAAGGCAACAATCACGCAAATTTTAAACTAAGTAGTGGTGGGGAGTTTGTCATGTTGACTGATCCGAATGGAGTTACTGTAATCGATAGTATCACAGTCCCAGAGCTAGGTAGTAACCAATCTTATGGAAGGACTCCAGATGGCAACCCGGCTCTTAATATAATGTTTCCTGCTTCACCAGGTGCAAGTAATAATGCCAGTAATGGATTAACATTAGCGCCAACCATTTCTAGGGAATCTGGCCACTATAATAATGCTCAAACAGTTAGCATAAGTGCTGAAGCAAATGCAACAATCTACTTTACGACAGATGGTAGTATCCCTACAACATCTAGTCAAGTATATACAGGACCTATATCAATTTCTTCAACAAGTAGTCTTAGGGCCATTGCACAAAAGCCTGGTTTTAATGTAAGCTTCGTTGTTACGAATTCCTATCTCATCAACTTCAATACAGACTTACCTATATTTTTTATCACAATGAATCCTGATGATTTATATGACGATCAAGTAGGCATTTATGTTGAGGGAACAAACGGGCTAACTGCCTATTGTGAGCCTACACCAAAAAATTATAATCAGGATTGGGAAAGAGAAGGGCATTTAAAAGTGTTTGTAGATGGAAATGTGGTCACTGAAAATAACATAGGTGTTAATATTGGAGGTAACTGCAAAAGACAAAAACCACAAAAACCCTTAAATCTGCGATTTAGAGATGAGTACAGCGATACAGGAGATAATGAATTTAATTACAAAATCTTCCCGGATAACGACTTAGACGAATTTAAACGGCTATTCTTAAGAGATGGAAACAATGACATTCGTCAATTATTTAAGGATGCCGCAATAGCAAGACTTTTACGACCAGAATTTGATTTAGATGTTACATCAGCACAACCTGCGATTGTTTTCTTTAATGGTGATTATATAGGGATTCAAGTAGTTAGAGAAAAATGGGATAGATGGCATTTATCCAATGACCACGATAAAGTTCAGGACAGAGACAGTATCGATATGATCAGAAACCCCGGCAGGGTGCATGGTGATGCTTTCTGGGCTATAGAAAGAGCAGCAGATGGAGATACGGAGAGTTGGCATGAGTTTTTGATAGATGTCAGAAGTCGGGATATGAGTATCGAATCTGATTATCAAGGGTTGAAAGATCAAATTGATTATAATGAGTTAATTAATTACCTAACTACTGGACATTTTTTTGGTAACAGAGATTGGATCCCGAATAATCAACGGGTATGGAAGGAAAAAGGAGAAGGCAGAAAATGGAGGTGGGCCTTAACAGATTTTGATAGCGCAATTAGAGATAATTTTAACTTCAATAATTTGGAAGGGCGAATATTTAGATTTCCCAATGGAGATCCAAACGACGGTTCGAATATTTTATACAGGCAAATGTTTGAGCACCAAGAATTCAGACATGAGTATATCCAAAGAATGAATACTTACATGCAATTAGTATTTACAGATACAAAGTATGGGGCTGTTGTTGATGGTTTATACAATGAAATCTTACCTGATTTACCAATGGCAAATCAGCTGTATGGACATACCCTAAGTCAATACACATCTGAAATAGCAAGTCAAAAAAGCTGGATTGCTCAACGAGCTCCTTTTGTGCGACAGCATATGGAAGATCAGTGGAACCTATCTAGTAACACATATAATCTCAGCCTAAACTTCAATGCCAGCAGCAACGGAAGAGTAGCCTTGCATTCAAATTATTTTGAAGTACCTGCAAATTATCAAGGGACTTACCATGACAATATTTTAATAGATATACATGCTATTCCAAATCAAGGCTATCGATTTTCTCACTGGCAAGAAACGGGCAATACTAATGCTCATCTGTACACGAGTTTTACAACAAACACAACACTGACACCTGTATTTGTTCCAGCCCAAGACTTAGTGATCAATGAAATACATTACAATCCAAATGGCAGTAGTGAAGCAACAGAGTTTGTGGAGATTTACAATCCAGATGCTAATGCAAAGCCTTTGCATTTCTTTGAATTCGGAGAAGGTATTTGTTTTGAATTTCCAGAAGGAACTACCATAGGTCCTGGCGAGTATGTCGTTATTGCCAATGACGCAAGTGTATATCAAGGCAATGGGTACCAGGTTTTTGAATTTGAATTTAGTAATCTGGATAACGATGGTGAACACCTAAGTTTGATCAATAGAAATAATCAGGTCATCGATTCATTGACTTATAACGATGGAGGAGATTGGATAGGTGTTGCAGACGGTGGATTTTAC
>CALLFA010000220.1 GCA_937997635.1 uncultured Saprospiraceae bacterium
CGTGCCGTTAGGTACGGGATGTGGGTAAATGACTATGTGGTAAGATCACGTTTTGTACCTACGGCACAATGATTTGTATGTGTGGAATGGCTACCAATATTTAGTCCCTATGGGACTATTTATTCAATTAAATCATAGAGAGGCATTGGCTCTCGTGAAGATCTACAAATTGTAAAATTTGTAGTACACAAACTGAGATTTCACACTCACAAAACCAGCAATAATGGGCTATCAGATCACCTCAGTGCGCAATGTGGGTTAATGCTTATTATTACTTAAATGCACTTAACCCCTAACATATTTGCTTAGGGAAAAGAAGAATTATATATTTGCGCTCCAATTCGAATCGGGTGATTAGCTCAGTTGGTTCAGAGCACCTCGTTTACACCGAGGGGGTCGGGAGTTCGAGTCTCTCATCGCCCACCATTCACGAATAAGACCGCATTCTCTCTGAGTGCGGTTTTTTTGTTTCTATTCATTAACCATTCATGCGGTTTTGTCCCTTTTCTTGAGGCGGGATGCATTGCCCATTTCTTGAGAGGCGAGACGAAGTGTCCTCTTTCTTGAGGCGGGACGACATGTCTTTTTTCTTGAGGCGAGACGAAGTGTGCTCTTTCTTGAGGCGGGACGCCTGCAAGGACGGATTACCACCCATCCCAGCCTTCTATGGGGGTTTGCTTGTATTGTTCTCTATAATTCTTGCGTTCGAGTTGTTTATCAAAGATTAATTTGCCCAGTCCTTCACTGATTGGGATTTCACTTTGCTTATTCATAATGAAGTCAATATCTGCTTCTAGGATGTCCAATCGATATAAAAAGCTCATCAGTAACTCGATGTCTGATTCCAGTAACTCTGCCACTCGATTGGTGATTGCAGCTTGCAACTCTTGTTCATTAGCTTGAGAGGAAGATGAAAATAATTCTATGATTTTATCAGACATAGGCGAATGTATCAGCTACGTAACGCAGAAACTCATCCATAAAATTCCTTTCATTTGATAGTCTTGGGACTTTGTGTTGACCTCCCAATTTACCTTTTGATTTCATCCAGCCATGAAAACTTCCTCTTTGTACTGGACGAACAACAGGTGCTTGCAATGCCATTCCTTTGTACCGCTTTGCTGCATAATCATGGTTTAACTGCTGTAGGCTTTTATCTAGTTGTGTTGTAAATGTGTGTAAACTGTCTGGTTTTTGATAGAATTCAATGACCCATTCGTGTCCTCCTTTGTGGTATCTATTTAGGAATATTGGTGCTACTGTATATTCACAAACGGAAGCATTTGTGTATTGGCTAGCTTCAGCTATAGCTTTTTCCACATTTGAGATCATAAGCTCTTCACCAAATACATTGATGTGCTGATTGGTCCTTCCCGTAATGCGGAAGCGGTATGGTTCTATTGAGGTAAATTCGATTGTGTCGCCAACTAAGTATCGCCACAGTCCGGCACAAGTAGATATCACAATAGCATGGCATTCACCAATCTGAATATCCTCTAGCGAAACCGTTTTTGGTTGATGGCTTTTTAATTCGCCGAAAGGCAAAAACTCAAAATAGACACCATTGTCAGTAAGCAAAAGCATATCCTCACGACCTAATTGATCTTGCAAACCAAAATACCCTTCAGAGGCATTATAGACTTCCAGATAGTCCATTTGATTTGGTAAAAATTCCTTAAACTGTTTGCGATAAGGATCGAAACTCACGCCGCCATGCAGATACAATTGAAGTTGAGGCCACAACTCATGTATGTGTTCCTTACCAGTCAGGTCAAGCAAATGGTTAAACAGCACAACATTCCACGTTGGCACACCGCTCATCATCGTGATGTTTTCTTCCACAATAGCATTTGCCATCAACATCAATTTTTTCTCCCAATCAGCGTCTAGCGCAATGGCTTGCTCTGGTACACAAAAAGGTTTGGCAACTTTGGGGATGTGATCTATCATAATGGCTGACACATCACCGAACTTGGTCTGACTAGTTTGATCATAATCATATAAGGATCCACCATAGATCAAACTTTTTTCTGCAAATAATTGCGCGTCTGGTCTTTCTTGATAGTAGACACATAAAGCATCCCAACCAGATGGGACCAGATTTTTACGAAGCATCTCTTTTGATATCGGCAAAAATTTAGATTGATTAGATGTTGTACCTGATGACTTTGCAAACCACTTGGTTTGGCCTGGCCACAACATATCTGGTGTCCCATTCATGGCAGCCGTAATGTTGGGTACGAATGCTTCATATTCTTGAATAGCAATTTGATTGACAAAATCTGCTCTATTGGTTATGCTATCAAATCCATGTGCCCTTCCGAAGGTTGTCTTTCTCGCTTGTCGCAATAAACGTTGTAAAATGGCCTCTTGCAATTGCACTGAATTATTTCGTATAGATTCAATTCGTTTGAATCGATTGCGCAAATATGCTTTCATTATCCCATTGAGGATCGCAGCCATGAAGGATGTTTTGTTTGTTTAAATTAGGAAATAGTATTCAATTTAAAGAATACTAAATAAAAGTAATGGGATTTTGAATAGGTACACTGTATTGATGAATTTGATCTTAAAAAAAGTATGGTTCATTCATCGAATAAATTTGGCGGTACTCTATTTATTCTTCGTCATCTGCAAAGTAAAATAAAGCAAGAGCATTCCCAAAACAACAAGTGTCGTGATCAAAAACCAGCTTCCTAAACCACTACCTTGATCTGTGGCTTTTTGTATGGTGCCCCATAGGATGTAAGCAAAGATAACAGCGATAAAAAAATTTAGACTAACCATCATACGAGAGGCTATTGCATATTGTCTTGGAGCATTCTCTTCCGTTATCTTGCTTGGATAATTATATATATGGGGAATGGTACTGACAAAATTTAGAATTGCGGCCATTACAGCAGTCAACACTGGTAAAAACCAAATCGTATTCTTCGAACCAAAACCATCTGCCTCTCCTTTTGCATTGAAATGTATGGGAATTCTTTCGGGTAGATCGGGGAAGCTAATTGCTGCGAAGGCAAACATACCGACAACTGTAGCAAGTGTTGCTATTCGAAACCATGTATTAGTTGGATCAGTCGGGAGGTCTATTTTAGGCTGTTTTGATTTCGATGCCATTTTCAAATTTACATCAAAATGGCATTACAGAACTGGATTTATCGACCAATGGAAGTACAAATCATACTAAATAAATTGCCACTATTACCAAACAATGCTATATAATCAGCCAATTCATCATACTTTTGCTGCCAATTCGTGACATTATGTCTGTCATTTGAGAATGGCAGTACAATTGATAGATAACAGTATGTTGGATAAACTAAAGAAAATGGTTAAAAAAGAAACAAGTGCCGAAGAGGAAGAAGTACTCAACACCGAAGAAGGCACAGAGAAAAAAAAGAAGAAGTCCAAGAGAAAATCTAAAACAGATAAGCTTCAGGAGGAAATAGATGAACTCACCCTACAGGTAAATGAGTCAAAGGATAAGTACCTACGACTTTTTGCAGAGTTTGATAATTACAAGAAGCGCACATTAAAAGAGAAAATTGAGTATATGAAGACAGCTTCAGCAGGAGCTATCACGGCAATGCTGCCAGTACTTGATGATTTTGACAGAGCGAAGAAAAGCGCTGATGATGATGCCACAGACGAATATTTTACTGAAGGCGTCCAGATGATATACAACAAAATCTTTACTGTGCTTAAAAATCAAGGCTTGGAAGCAATGGAGTCAACAGGAGAACCCTTTGACCCAGAATTACATGAAGCCATCACAGAGATCCCAGCTCCTTCAGAAGAGATGAAGGGAAAAGTAATTGATACTGTAGAAAAAGGGTACACCTTAAAAGATAAAATTATCAGACACGCTAAAGTGGTCGTTGGTAAGTAAAACACTCACCTCCTTCTCACTTTTACAAGACCACAACCATGGCGAAAAGAGATTATTACGAAGTACTTGGAGTTAGCAAATCTGCTGATGAAAAAGAAATCAAAAAGGCGTACAGAAAAGTAGCCCTTAAATATCACCCTGACAGAAACCCTGACGATAAAGCAGCGGAAGAAAGTTTCAAAGAAGCTGCTGAGGCATATGAAATCTTAAGTGACCCTAATAAAAAAGCCAAATACGACCGATATGGTCATGCTGGAGTCGATCCCAATATGGGAGGTGGTGGTTTCCGAGGTGGCATGACAATGGAAGATATCTTTGATCAGTTTGGAGATATTTTTGGCAACTCCGGAAGTCCTTTCGAGAGTTTTTTTGGTGGAGGTTCCAGAAGAAGCGGTGGTACACGTACTGGCCAGCGAGGATCCAATCTTCGAATAAAGGTGTCTCTTTCTCTTGACGAAATTTCAGAAGGCGTCACAAAGAAAATAAAAGTAAAGAAACAAGTTGGCTGTGATACTTGTGGTGGTTCTGGTGCTAAAGACAGTTCGTCGGTCAAATCATGTGGCACTTGTGGTGGAGCTGGTTATGTCCGCCAAGTCAAAAGTACCTTTTTAGGCCAGATGCAGACAACCACGGCATGTCCAAACTGCAATGGATCTGGTCAAACAATCACTTCTAATTGCACAACTTGTAAAGGCGAAGGTCGTACCTATAATGAAGAAACGATAGAAATTGATATACCTGCAGGAGTAGAAGAAGGCATGCAACTGTCCATGAGAGGCAATGGTAACGCTGGTAAGAATGGTGGCCCTCCAGGAGACTTACTCATCAACATAAAAGAAAAAGAACACGAGAGTCTGGCGCGTGACGGACAGAATGTGATTTATGATTTATTTCTAAATTTTGCCGATGCAGCACTGGGAACATCAGTCGAAGTACCCACCATTGGTGGTCAAGTCAAAATCAAAATTCCTCCAGGAACGCAAGCTGGAAAAATATTTCGATTAAGAGGAAAAGGCTTACCTTCTGTGCAGAGTTATAGCAAAGGTGATCAACTCATCAATGTGAATATCTGGACACCTAAAAAGCTATCCAAAGAGGAAGAGAAAATATTAGAAAAGCTGAGAGGTGCTAAAAATTTCGAACCTAACCCTGGAAAAACAGACAAAGGCTTTTTTGAGCGAATGAAAGATTACTTTAATTAAAGATGGTGAGGCATATTATTTTTGCTTGCATATTTTTTTCTTCTTGTGGTCCCTCTGCCTATTTTTCTGAACGTATAACCATACCAGAAACAGGCTGGACATATGACAATGCTTTATCAGTTGCATTTGATGTTCCTGATACCACTGGTGTGTATGACCTTTACTTGACATTGGATTATTCTGAGGCGTATAGCAATGAAAACTTGTATGTCAAAATTGCAACTGTCTTTCCAAATCAAGACACGATACACGACATTGTCTCCATTCAGCTTATTCATGATGATGGCTATTGGCTAGGCAAAGGATCTACAACTCTGTCGCAAGAGACCTTACTTCAAACTGACTTTAAATTTCTAGATGCTGGTAGTTATACCATTGAGATCGCGCAACATTCTAGGGAGACACAATTGGAAGGAATTAAGGAAGTTGGGCTTTCGCTAATTCAAAAGTGAACCAATTCAAGTGTGTAGT
>CALLFA010000221.1 GCA_937997635.1 uncultured Saprospiraceae bacterium
CAATTTTCCAGTTAAGCTGAAAGCTTTCACATCTGACTTATATTTCCGCCTACGCACCCTTTAAACCCAGTGATTCCGGATAACGCTTGCACCCTCCGTATTACCGCGGCTGCTGGCACGGAGTTAGCCGGTGCTTATTCAAATGGTACCGTCAGGCCCGGTTAAAACCAGGCGTTTCTTCCCATATAAAAGCAGTTTACAACCCATAGGGCATTCATCCTGCACGCGGGATGGCTGGATCAGGCTTTCGCCCATTGTCCAATATTCCTTACTGCTGCCTCCCGTAGGAGTCGGGTCCGTGTCTCAGTACCCGTGTGGGGGGTCACGCTCTCACGCCCCCTAACTATCGTGGACTTGGTGAGCCGTTACCTCACCAACAATCTAATAGTACGCACACTCATCTTTAAGCGCCGGAGCTTTAATTATTCGTAATTAAATAATATTATGGGGTATTAATCCCAGTTTCCCAGGGCTATTCCCCACTTAAAGGTAGATCGTGTACGCGTTACTCACCCGTGCGCCACTCGTGTATCAGAGCAAGCTCTGACCTTACCGTTCGACTTGCATGTATTAAGCCTCCCGCTAGCGTTCATCCTGAGCCAGGATCAAACTCTCCATAGTAAATATCTTTATTACTACCATTAATAAATTAACGGCAGATAATGTCTAATCTATGGCCAAGTTTATCCTTGAAACTCTTTCGATTTTATAAATTTCTTACCTCACTTTTTTAAAGTGTTTTCTCTCCAAAATGTCAAATAACTTTTCCCTTATTTTCAAAGGGACTGCAAAGATACATGTACTTCTTACTTCTTTACAAGTATTTGGTCATATTTTTTTCGATAAATTCCGCATTTTTTTTCCACATTTCATAACCCCCTGAAAATGACGTCTTTATAAAGCTCCATTTTTGAAAAAAAAAGTCAGAAAAAATCTTCTCGCCAATACATTATACCGCAAGCAATATCACTTATGTTAATAAACAATTATTTGTGTTACAATATGGAACTAAAAGGAAATTAAATTCGGATTAGATCATCGGCAAACCCACTACATTATATTAAGTTGGTGTCGTAATGCACTCTTCGCTAATAAGACTACTTTAAGGGTATTTGGCACCCTAATTCTAGACTCTTTTACTTGACCTACGGATTTATAGGAAATCTTTTGATACAATTTCAAATAATATCTATACGCCAGATATACGCCACATCGCGAAGATTTAGGCAATTGGATGATGCCTTTGTAGGCTGCATCAAAATCCAACTTGATGTCCTGCTCTATCTGTTGCTTTTGAATTTCCGTAAACTGTTTGAAATCTACATTAGGAAAATAAACTCTTCCTCGATCTTGATAATCGCTTTTAATGTCTCTTAAAAAGTTTATTTTTTGAAAGGCTGCACCTAAACTTCGAGCAGAATCTTTAAGTCTATTGTACTCGTGATTATCACCATTTGTAAATACTCGTAAACACATTAAACCAATCACTTCAGCCGAACCATAGATATAAGCATCCAATTCTTGCTGATCATACTCGCTTTGGTCTAAATCCATATACATGGATACTAAAAACGCATCTATCAATTCGTGCTCTATGTTGTACTGATTGACCACTTCTTGAAATGATTGCAATACAGGATTCAGACTAATGCCTAATTCGATAGCTTCATAGGTATCGTTTTCAAATTGTTTTAGCAAAGACCGTTTATCGAAAGAATGAAATGTATCTACTATCTCATCCGCAAAGCGTACAAAGCCATATATCGCAGCAATTGGCTTACGTAACGGTTTGTCAAATAAACGAATGCCCATAGAGAAAGACGTACTGTATCGTCTAGTGATCAACTCACTACATTCCATACATGTGTTTCTATATAAAGGGTCTATTCCTTTCAATTCAAATCTTTTATTACCTGTTGTGCAACTACTCGTCCAGAAATAATGGAAGGCGGTACTCCTGGTCCAGGAACTGTCAGTTGACCAGTATAATACAAATTATCCAGATGTTTGTTTTTCAAGCTTGGTTTTAAAATGGCTGTTTGAGTTAATGTATTCGCTAATCCGTAAGCATTACCTTTAAATGCTCCGTAATCTTCTTTGAAATTATCAATACAATAGGACTTTTTGTAACAAATATGCTCATTAATTTCCTGACCAGTTCGTTTCTCTAGTCTATCCATCATGACTCTGAAGTACTTTTCTCTCATCTCTCCACTGTCTTCAATTCCAGGTGCTAACGGCATTAAAAGGAATACGTTTTCCTTTCCGTCAGGGGCAACACCCTTATCAGTCTTGGAAGGGCAGCAGACATAAAACAAAGGTTTACTGGGCCATTTAGGTGTTGTGTAAATTTCTTGCGCGTGTTTTGCAAAATCCTCATCAAAAAATAAATTGTGATGAAGCAATCCTTCCACCTTTTTATCAATACCCAAATAAAACAATAAAGAAGACGGCGCCATCACACGTTTACTCCAATATTGCTCAGAATAATTCCTTACAGTGGGTTCTAACAACTTTTGTTCTGTAAAATGATAATCTGCAGAACTTATACAGACGTCTGTTTCTATTTGTTGTGTATCTGTTGAAAGTGAATGAACCTTACCATTAGCAACATTCAATTTTTCAATAGGAGAATCAAAACTAAACTCTACACCTGCATCCAATGCGATTGATTTAAAAGCTTTGACGATTTCATGCATGCCGCCCATAGGATACCAAGTCCCTAAGCTTAAATCGGCATAATTCATCAAACTATACAGTGCGGGAATTCGCTGCGGTGTCGCTCCTAAGAATAATACAGGAAATTCCAGTAATTGAATGAGTTTGTCATGTGTAAACAAAGATCTAACCTCATGGGATAGAGATCTAAACATGTTCAGTTTCATTGCTGCTGTGATGATCCTGAAGTCGATAAACTCATTGATAGATAATGAAGGCTTTTCGACAAATTCATTAATGCCGACGTCATATTTATATTTAGCACTTTTAAGAAATCGCTTCAACTTGTCAGCACTTCCCTTTTCAATGGATTCAAACAAATCATACAGTTCATCTAAGGAAGCGGGTATCTGTAAAACATCATCTTCATAAAAGATTTGATATGATGGAGAAAGTCGGACCATGTTGTAAAAATCAGCACTGCTCTTTCCAAAGTCATTATAGAATCGCTCGAAAACATCTGGCATCCAATACCAACTGGGCCCCATATCAAACACAAAACCATCTTCTTGAAATTGTCTTGCTCTTCCACCTGCTTGCTTGTGCTTCTCAAAAACGGTCACGTCGTGGCCTTCTTTAGCCAAATAGCTAGCTGCCGATAACCCTGAAAAACCAGAACCAATGATTGAAATTTTCGTCACTTTGTGCAATATAAAAAAAGAACATCAATGCATTTGAATGGATAAGTCTTTACCCAAGGATTAATCTTTAATGATGATTCTTCTTAAGATTAATGTTTTAAGCCATTTAATAGCAATAATGGAAATTAAAATGCTGGCTAGGACCATTGTAATTTGAATCCAAAATAACAATACCAATTTCGTATAAATCAATAGTCAAGGCAACGGAGGCATCATCTCTAATTTCTCTCCAAGCGTTCTGCATTCCTTCACTCCAATTAATATCATCAAATATTAATAAAGAATTACTCGCTGATTTCGATTTTATCTTATCAAAATATTCAAGTGTAGGCCCATATTGATGATTTCCATCAATGAATGAACAATCAATCTCAGAGACAGACTCTAGGGCAGAATCAAAGGTGTCTTGATATAAGCCCTGCCAAATTTTGAATGTTCTATTGTTAGATATTCGTTGAAATTCTTTCCCAGAAATTTCACATAATTTCGGCAGCCCTTCGAGCGACACAAACAATGAAGACGCGTCATCCTTTAACGCATTTAATATATACACACCTGAAACGCCTAGATTTGTGCCAACTTCAAAAACACTATGTCCTTCTGATGATCTAACTAAATTGTAAATCAACGCACACCACTTTTTACTGGAAGCAGCTTTCTTACAAATTTGACTGACTGTTGATGTCTTAGGACTATTGAATACTTCATAGCTCACCGTTTCATCAGATGACAATAGCTTGTTTCTATACTTTTCACATTCATCAAAAATTGTTAAATCTATATTTGAAAAAGTGCTTTTTCTTGCATCGATGATTGCTTTATAGACTATCTGCAATCTTTCACTTGTTACTGCCTTAAGCCGATTCTCTTCTTGTCTATTGTTTATTCTTGTCTTTAGAATATGAATGTGCTTTTTTAGCTTTTTAATCATATAACAATGTAATGTGCTTGGACGATTTCAACGTTTAAATGAGCTACATAACTGGTCGCTCTTGTTTTCAAATAAAGCAACAACTCTACTGCCAATATCTTCCTAATGAATGATATAAAGATCGTATAAAATATGAGATATAACATCATCATATACAACTTCCAATTAGGGCAGCATCAATAATCATGACACTCTTAGTCAATCGTAATACCTAGTATCGAGTTTGGTGAGAAGCTGGTAGGTTGTCGTCTGTGTTCTTAAGGAAAAAGATGGCAGGCATGCTGGGTGCACACCTGCCATTTATTATTATTGACTAGGCTTTACCGCCTTTCAAATTGTCTTGCAATGTTTCTAATTCTTCCCACTTGCCTTCAGCAGCTAATGCTGCTTGTTGAGGCCAAGTCGTTGGATCGTGCATCTGATATCTGCTTCCTGCATCAGATAAGATACCTTTCAGTTTCTCTACATCAGCAGCAGCTAATTCTGCGAAAGTATTGATTCCTCCGCCATTCATCAGCTCTGAAATTTTAGGTCCTATTCCTTCGATTTTCTTTAAATCATCTGGTTTAGCCTCTTTAGCAACAACTGGTGTTGCAGCGGCAATAGGCTCAGCAGCTTTCTCCTCTTCTTTAGCAGGAGCTTCTTCTACAACAGTTTCAGCGGCTGGAGCTTCTTCTTTTGCTGGTGCTTCTTCTTTAGCAGCAGCTTCTTCTACAGCAGGAGTTTCAGCAACTGGAGCTTCTTCTTTTGCTGGAGTCTCTTCTTTTGCAGGTGTCGCTTTTTTCGCTTCTTCTCCTGCAGCAAACTGAGTCTTCAATTGACTGAATACATCCAATTCTCCAAGCGTCGTTTTTTCAACTTTGCTTGATTGAGCCTTCATAGTAGATCTTACTTGTTTTCTCTCCTTATCTTTTTCACGTCTGTCGGCATTGTCTGACTCTCTTCTCACATCCTCATGGAATCGCGAGTGTGAGACTAGAATTCGCTTATCGTCTCTATTAAACTCGATCACCTTAAACGGTAATGACTCATCGAGATTAGCCATTGTACCATCTTCTTTTCTCAAATGCTTACCTGGAGCAAAAGCTTCTAGTCCGTATGGCAATGACACTATTGCACCTCTATCGTCTTTCTTGACAATAGTCGCTTCATGCGTAGATCCGATTGGGAATACATTTTCGAAGGTATCCCATGGATTTTCTTCTAATTGTTTGTGGCCTAGAGAAAGTTTTCTGCTTTCTTGGTCGATATCCAATATTTGAATGTCTATTGTCTCATCAACTTTAGTGAATTCTGATGGGTGAGAATATCTCTTTGTCCATGAAAGATCAGATATGTGAACCATACCACCAATTCCTTCTTCCAATTCAACAAATACACCATATGGTGTCAGATTCTTAACCACACCTGAGTGTTTCGAACCAACAGGGAATATATCTGTCACTTTTGTCCAAGGATCTTCAGACAATTGCTTGATACTCAAAGACATTTTTCTGTCTTCTCTATCTATCGTTACAATTTTTGCTTCATATTCTTGTCCGAGGCTAAAGAACTCTCTAGCATTTACAGGTTGGTTGGACCATGATACTTCAGATACGTGAATCAATCCTTCAACACCTGGCGTGATTTCAAGGAATGCACCGTAATCTTCGATATTGACAATCTTACCTTTCACCTTAGATTCAGCAACGACTTCTGCTTGAAGTGTATCCCATGGATGTGGCTGAAGCTGCTTCATACCTAGTGAAATCCTCTTCTTATTCTCATCAAAATCGAGAACAACAACATTCACCTTCTGATTCAACTCGAGTACTTCATTCGGGTGATTGATTCTACCCCATGAAATGTCTGTTATATATAATAAGCCATCTAAACCACCAAGATCCATAAAAGCACCAAAGTCTGTGATGTTTTTGACAACACCTTCTAAGACCTGACCTTTTTCTAGACCAGCTATGATTTGCTCTCTTTGCTCTGCAAGATCAGATTCGATCAGTGCTTTGTGCGAAACAACGGCATTCTTAATGACTTCATTGATTTTCACCACCTTGAACTCCATCGTCTTGTTGACATATGAATCGTAGTCAATAATTGGTTTGATGTCAATTTGTGATCCAGGTAAGAATGTTTCTAATCCTCCCGCATCGACGATCAATCCACCTTTTGTTTTACTGACAACAGTACCTTTTATGATGGTACCATTTTTATAAGAATCGACAAGTGCATCCCATGCTTTCAGCAATTTGGCCTTTCTTCTTGACAGAACCAACTGGCCTTTTGCATCTTCTTGTGTTTCCACATAGACATCTACCATATCACCAACAGCCAATTCAGGCATGTCTCTAAATTCTGATAGAGATACTAGGCCATCTGACTTGTATTGTATGTCTAGAACCACATCTCCAGATGTAATCGAACTTACTCTACCTTGTACAACGTCGTTATCTCTAAGTGTACTTAAAGATCTTTCATAGTCATTAAGGTAGGATTTGATCTCATCTTCTGTGTAGTTAAGCTCGTTCTTATTGCCTAAAGTCCAGTCAAAATCATCGTGTGCTGTTTCTGGCTCGTCGACTTCTGGATTTAGCAATTCATCTAAATCACCATCAACTTCATCTTCGCCTTCAGCGGTTTCTGTCTTTTTAGGTTTTGGTTCTGAGCTTGAAACAACGACTTCGTCAACTGTTTCTGTAGATTTGGGTTGTTCTGTAGTTTCTTCTTGAGTTAGTTCAAGATCCTTTTCGTCGGACATAGTGAACTTAAATTTGTATTCCGACGATCTGTATGTCGGAAGAGGTTAAAAAATAATTTGAGCGCGCAAAGATAAGCAATTAAGTATAAGAGTAGCAACCTTATTGGGTATTAAAGTATCAAGTTCAAGGATCAAGTGCAAGTGCGTGTTGCTGTAGGCGTCTCGCCTCTGCTCTGAGTAGATGAATCGTTTAGGAATTAAAGACACTATGAATGAAGTCCAAGTGCAAGTGTCAAGTGCAAGTGCAAGGTTCAAGGCGTTGCTGTAGGCGTCTCGCCTCAGCTCTACACTAAAATATCATGCACCACATGTCCATGGACATCCGTCAATCTAAATTCTCTTCCTTGAAATGGATAGGTTAATTGTTCATGATTAATGCCAAGCTGATGTAGGATAGTGGCTTGAAGGTCGTGAATGTGTATTTGGCCATCCACACCATAATAGCCTATTTCGTCAGTTTCACCATAGGTAATGCCTGTTTTCACTCCGCCTCCTGTCATCCACATCGTGAAAGCATCGCCATGATGATCTCTTCCTTTAAATGGATTTCTGTTTCCCTGTCGATTTTCTTGCATAGGGGTTCTTCCAAATTCTCCTCCCCAAACAACTAAAGTTTCTTCGAGCATCCCTCGTTGTTTTAGATCTGTAATTAAAGCAGTCATTGGTTTATCGATTTCTTGACAACGTTCTTTGAAGCCACCATGCAAATTCTCAAAGTTATTGCTGCCATGAGAATCCCATCCACGATGATATAATTGTATAAATCGAACGCCTCTTTCAGCTAATCGTCTAGCAAGTAAACAGTTGTTCGCGAATGATGTTTCTCCCGGATTTGTCCCATACATGTCGTGAATGTAATCAGGTTCTTTCGACACATCTGTTGCTTCTGGGACTGTCATTTGCATTTTGAACGCTAATTCATATTGTGACATACGAGATAAAATTTCAGGGTCACCTATCTCATCATAAGATTCTTGATTGATCTCATTGATCGCATCGATCGCATGTCTTCGTATATCTCTACTAATCGTTTCAGGATTGTTGATGTATAATATTGGATCCCCTTTGGAACGCAATTCTACACCTTGATATTTGGATGGTAAAAAACCGCTCCCCCATAGACTTTTGCCACCACTTGGAATTGAATTGCCAGAAACAAGTACAACAAATCCTGGTAGATTTTCATTTTCAGAACCAAGACCATAGGTCACCCAACTACCGATTCCAGGCCGGCCAATTCGTGCGCTACCCGTATGCATAAATAACTGCGCAGGTGCGTGATTAAACTCATCTGTTTTAACAGCTTTTAAAAACAACACATCATCAACAACTGAACTAAAATTTGGCAACATCTCTGAAACCCAACTGCCTGATTGACCATATTGTCCGAATGAAAATTGTGGTCCAAGCATTTCTGGTACGCCTTCAATGAATGCAAACCGCTTGCCTTCCAATAATGAATCTGGACATGGTTTCCCATCTAGTTTATGCAATAATGGTTTATAATCAAACAATTCCAATTGTGATGGAGCTCCTGCCATGTGAAGAAAAATGACTTGTTTGGCCTTGGCGACAGCTAGTTTTGCGGCATCATGATTCGTCATTGGCAATTGCGCTAATTGATTGTCACTGCAGCCCATTGCACCCATAGCCAATGCCCCAAGAGCAAGTCCACTGCGTTTTAAGACATATCTTCGAGTCATCTGTTGTGTTCTTTTACGCTGGAGTTCTTCGATTATATTCATACCATGGGTTAATTTTTCATAATAAATTCGTCAAGGTTCATGACGACGCTCGCCATATTCATCCATATATCTTGCTCATTTTCATCAATAGACTTGTTGTTTAACTTTGCTTCTTTATTTATTTGCTCATGAAAAGTGTTTAGTGCCTCTAGACTATTTTCTGATGGCTTTTTGCATAGCGCCTTTCTATACATATAGTCAATTCTACTATCAAAAGAATGTCCACCATTACTCAATACATCTTTGCCTAAAGCCGAGGCGGCTTCAACAAACACAGGATCATTTAAGGTGACAAGTGCTTGCAAGGGTGTATTGGTATTAATCCTTCTAGAGACACAAAATTCCCGAGTAGGTGCGTCAAATGTTTGCATCGACGGATATGGGCTGACTCGACGCCAAAATGTATAAAGCCCCCTTCTGTATTGATCCCCAGTTGTGTCCTGTTTCCATGTTGCCGCATGTCGGATCACATTCCAAACACCTTCTGGCTGATGAGGCATGACACTCTTTCCATAAGCCTTTTCGTTCAACAGTCCACTTACCGCAAGTGCTTGATCTCTGATCTGCTCAGCAGTCAATCTAAATCGTGGTCCTCGAGCCAGATATCTGTTGTATGGATCTTTTTCAACCAATGCTGCACTCACCTCCGAACTTTGTCTGTAGGTACTTGACATTACAATTGTCTTTATCAATGTCTTGACACTCCATGCGAAATCATCTTTAAACTGGATAGCCAACCAATCCAATAATTCAGGATGACTCGGTGCACTTCCTTGAGTCCCAAAATCTTCTGTTGTTTCAACGATTCCTTTGCCAAAAATTTGCTCCCAAAATCGATTGACCATCACTCTCGCTGTTAATGGGTTTTCATCTTCGACAAGCCACTTAGCCAAACCCAATCGGTTGGCTTCATATGACGTCTTGAATGCAGGTAAAAATGAAGGTATTTGAGGTTCGACCAATTCACCCTTGACTAACCAGTTGCCTCGCTCAAAGACATGAGATTCTCTTCGCAATGTATCTTGCAATTCTTGCATTATCTGGACAGGTGCAGGTTGAAATTTTTCCATGTTAGCAAGCAGTATCTTAAACTCTTGATTGATTGTATCTCCCACCAGATGCATCGAATCTTTTTTAAAGGATAAAGCAGTCAGCTGTTTTCTATCGATCGGACTCAGTAAATTTTGAACTGGGGCATCTGAATACAAATCTTCATCTGCCGTATTATTGAAAAAAGCATACAACCCGTAATACTCTTTATGCATAATAGGATCGTACGGATGACTGTGGCATTGGACACATGCAATTGTGGTCGCTTGCCATATTTCGAATGTTGTATGTAGACGATCCATGACAGCTGCTATTCTAAATTCTTCATCATCAGTACCTCCTTCATCATTGGTCATTGTATTTCGATGAAAAGCTGTTGCTAGCAATTGGTCATCAGTGGGATTGTCTAGTAAATCTCCTGCCAACTGTTCAATCGTAAATTGATCAAATGGCATGTCTTGATTAAAGGCGTGGATGACCCAATCTCTGTACCTCCAAATATGCGGTCTGAGGAGATCTTTTTGGTAACCGCGTGAATCAGCATATCTTGCCAAATCCAACCAAACAGCCGCCCATCTTTCTCCAAAATGAGCAGAGGCCAACAACCGATCCACCAGATCTTCGAATGCAGAATCTGAATTGTCATTGAGGAATATTTCTTGATCTGTAAGAGATGGAGGGAGCCCTGTCAAATCAAAGGAAACTCGTCTTAGGATTGTTTCTTTATCAGCTTCTTTAGTCGGCTGCAAATCCAGTGATTTAAGTTTGTCTAAGACATAATAATCAATACCATTTGTCGCCCACTCTGGTAGTTTTGCATTCACGACTTCTGCCTCATTTAATTGTTGATAAGCCCAGTGCACTCCCCATTCTGCTCCTTGGTCTATCCAGTCGGTCAACAGGTCTATTTCATTTTCGGACAATCGCGGACCTTCCGCAGGCATCACCACATCTGCATCATCAGAGGTGATTCGTTTGTGTAATTCGCTTGCAGCTGCATTGCCTCTAATTATCGGCGTATGTCCAGATTTAGTTTCTTTATAAACATCATTTTCAAATAAAAAACTGAGACCACCTTCTGCTTTGACACCTCCATGGCAAGTCATGCAATGTTCATTCAAAATTGGTTTTACATCAGTATTAAAATCAACGCTTGTATGATGACAGGATACAGCATAAAAACAAAAACATAGAAGTGTAATCTTGAATTTCACATACAAAAAATACGAAATCTAAATGACAATGCCTCCGATTTAAAAACTTAGCTTAATCCAAAATTTCTGATATCGCTCGAAAGGCTTGGTTGATCGCGCAATTAGTATTTGCTTTGGCTCCAGCATCAGCATTAGCAATATGAATATTACCAATTGGTTTGCGTCCGACAACCCAAGTCTTTTCCTCTTCGGAAGCGTAGTTTGGCTCCCATATCAATTCTGGATTATATGAATAGCCGTGTGGCCATCGATTTACAGTAATCGCTTCGATGTCTTTATCCGCATCGAATCCAGTACTCGATAATGCCTGATTTAATTGCAATTTTACTTGAGCTTCAAATGTCTCAAAAGGAGTAGCCAGAATTTGATGTCGTCCTCGTTGCCATTGCTGAGATCCCTTAACATCAGGGACCCAAGGAGTATGACACATGTGTAGTATCATCGGATCATCAGGACTGTTGGCGCCTTTATAATCACCCATCGAAACTGGATATGCCAATTCCACTTGCTTGTAAAATCCTCCAGTATAATACACAAAGTCCATCCCCAATTCAGCAAATGCTTTCCAATTTGGGACAAGCACTTTTGTGTAAACGAGAGGTGTTTTTATGCCTTTGGACAAGGCAACTTTTTGCACATCAGATATGTCAGGACAAATGTACGGTATGGCCATATTGTAGCAGGCCATCACGCATTTTTTTGCCACAACTTTATGAGGTCTACCATTTCTAACATAAACAATGCTGACTTGATCTCCCGTTTGATTATTTTGGACTTTAACCGCTGTACTGTTTAGTCTGATATTAATGTGTTGGCCATCCCGATCCAAAGCTGAGTAGTTGGCTTTTGTTGTGACGACATCTTCCATCGTACTGCCTGGGATGGCATCGGGTATGAGCGCTCTGACAATTAATCTGGCAACTGAAGCATTCCCATCAGGAAAATGAAAAATATAAGGTTCATCATTTCTATGTCCTGTACGTTCCAAAGTGTGCTTTACTCCAGGCATACCCCCATCATAAGATTGAATGGATGTTGTCGGAACTTCATCTATGCCTACTGCCCAGAAACTCATTCCCCATCTTTTGTAGATGCCGATGACCTCTTCATCAACTTTACAATAGTCTCTAAGGAAATCTTCATAACTCGTTTTGCTCAGTAACCTGATCTTTTCTTCTTTGCTCATGCCTGGCAGATAATCTTTTTTACTGGTTTGTACTCTGATAAAATCTGCTTTTGCTTTCTCAGACATTGGCGTTTCTGCTGCAAATTCTGCCCAAGGTCTTTTGCCATATCCGCGGACAAGTTTTTCTTCACCATAGGTTTCCTTGTCAAAGAATATTGCTTTAGAAAGACCAAGATTGCTATACAATGTTTGATCGTAATAATTGTAAAACCGCTTGGTTTCAATACCAATGTCTTTTAATAATTGTTTTGCTTCATTCGAATAGTGTGAAGGAGTATCAATGGCTTCTGTGCCACCATAACCAATTCGTGTATTTCCATTAAAGTCAAACTCATTTCTCTTGGCATGACCTCCAAAATCGTCGTGATTGTCTATGATGAGTATGCGGGCATCTGGATGTTGCTTATTGTAAAAATATGCTGCTGATAATCCACTGATTCCTGCACCTACTACAACCAAATCGTAGTCTTCTTCATGTGATGGCTCATTCCAAGTTTTGCCAGTTACACGGTCATGCATGGTCTCCCATGAACCATCATGATTACCCCGCATACCAGTTTTTATAGGTGGATAATAATCCTGCGGAAGTGAAAAATCAACTTGATCTGGTTGACAAGATTGTAACGAAGCAGGCAGTAGTGAAGCTCCGATTGCAACTTGAATTCCATTAATAAAATCTCTTCGCTTCATATACATAACTTGATCTCACTTAAGATAGTAAAGAATGGCGATTTATGATTATCAACTAGTTGTTAAATTGACTTTGAATTAAAGCAATACCAGATTTAATTGTTCCTGCAGCTAAGGTGAACATTATATATTTCACAAGGATTACTAAGTTTAATTGAGGGACGAAGTTGACTAAACCTGAGTCTATAAATACCATAAAAATGGGGATATGTATCCCCATTTTTATGGAATACTAATTTTTCTATAAAATGGACAAAAGAGAGACAAATCGGGTCTGGAAATTCTTGAATTAGGCGAGAGGACCCACTTATTTTTTTTCCAGCGTTTGAATTCTTTGTTCTAATTTGTCAATAATATCGTGTTGATCCTGGATAGCTTGTATTAAAACAGGCACTAAATTATCATATTGAATACCAAGGTACTGTGTCTTTCTCATCTCAGTCACACCCGTCTTTTCGTCTTCGACTTGTTCTTCTTCAACAACTATTTCTGGAATGATATCGCGTACCTCTTGTGCAATCAAGCCAATTTTTTTCCCCAATCCAGGATAATCATTCAGCTTGTAAGTCACAGAGCGTAAACGCAATATTTCTTCTAATCCGTAGTCGAGATTTTGTATATTATTTTTCAATCTTACATCAGAACTGGTATTGACTCCATTAACTGTGTAGACAGTATTCCATCGTTTTGTTGTATTACCCAGACTACGCAAACCATTTTCCATCGGTCTTAAACTCGCATCAAAATCCAAAAGAAATGATCCCCCGTCAGCTATATTCTCAAACGATCCAATCCTGACTACACCGTCGATATGAAGTCTTTCGCTTGGAGAATCAGTGCCAATACCAACTCTCCCATCTTTGCGAATGAGCATGGCATTAGCTCTATTGGAATTGCTACTACCGATGCCAATTTCTAAAATCGGATCCGTAGCTACCCAAGAATCCGGACTTCCTAACCCTCTATTGAACCGACCAATTGCTGTAGAAGCATAAGACTTTGCCTGAGTTCTGTGCCCCAATGCAGTTGCGTATATCGCTTGGGCTTCTGCAAAATAGCCTGCGGCGAATGTATAATTCTCTTCTGCATCAGCACTGTAACCGAGGGCTGTACTTCCCAAACCAAAGGCATCAGTATTAAATCCCATCGCTGTTGAATATATGCCATCTGCATTAGTAAAATAGCCTGTTGCATGCGCATAACTATTGGTAGCCTCTGTATCTCGTCCCATGGCTGTAGCCCCAAACCCTTGCGCTCTCGTATTTAGACCTGATGCAAAAGAATACAGCCCAATGCTATCCCTATTCCAATAGGTACTTGCCGCTCCTGTGCTTACTGTGCCAACGCGAAACGCATGTAAATCTGGCAAGAACATGAGTTTATCTCCACCGCCTAAAGTATCTAGACCAAATAATACCCTATTGCCATTGCCAACATGTAATTCAGTTTTTGGACTGATGCCTACATTCAACCCCAGTTGTCCATCACCAGTCAAGGACAAAATATCTCCTGTTGCACCATTCCAGAAGTTCAACCGATCATTGCGGACATTGCTGGCAATATATGCTGCTATGGTCCAATAGTTTTCGCCATTATTATTCTTGAAATTTACTCTCGCATAATCATTGCCATCTTCATGAATTAAAATCTGTGGATTAGTGAGTGACCCATTTGAGTTGGCGTAAAAGTGAGCTTCATCATTGCTTTGTGCCGTACAAACAAAGCATAAGAGTACCATAAGGTAAGTGGAAATTGTTTTAAACATTACTATCTAATTTTAATTACTCAAAGCTATTACATTAGTGGATGCGAGAACATCCCTGAAAATGATGATTTTACAAATTCGATGAATTGTTCAAATACTGTCAACACATGTATTGAGGACAGTTACCTCCTTTAAAGTCGAAGGCAGCGTTGCCTTTATTTACACAATCAATTTTTTTTTGATAGAAAAGCAGTAAACTTGTAAGAATCAATAAACGTATACACATGAGTGCAGAAAGGCCTTGGTTAAGTATTTATCCTGGAGGAGTACCGGCGAACATCGATCCTTCCAGTTATAATTCAGTTGTTGAATTTGTAGAGAAAAAATGTGAAGAGCATAAGAAGAAAAGTGCCTTCTCTTTAATGGGTACTGAATTGACCTATGGTGAGATAAATAAACTGAGTACGCAATTTGGTGCATATCTTCAATCCAGAGGCTTGGAGCCTGGAGATAAGTTTGCCATCATGATGCCCAATTTATTGCAATACCCGATTGCCCTTATAGGTGCACTTAAAGCTGGGCTAATTGTTGTGAATACAAATCCACTCTACACACCAAGAGAGATGGAACATCAATTTAAGGATAGCGAAGTTAAAGGGATTGTCATCGCAGAGAACTTTGCTGCCAACTTAGAAAAAATATTGGGAGAGACTTCGATTAAAGTAATTATCACGACTACGATTGGTGAGATGCTTGGACTTAAAGGCAGTATGGTCAACTTTGCTGTCAAGAATCTAAAGCGAATGGTACCAAAATTTGAATTGCCAAATATAGTCGAATTTAAAGCTGCACTTAAACAAGGAAAAGGATTTAATTTACAAGAACCAACACGTACAGCTGAAGATGTCATTGTACATCAATATACTGGAGGAACGACTGGCGTCAGCAAAGGTGCCATGTTGACCAACAGAAATCTCATCGCTAACTTACTTCAGATTAGGGCGTTTCTGGATCCATACGTAGATAAGTCAAAAGATACGATTGTCCTTGCTCCATTGCCACTGTATCACATTTTTGCATTTACCTGCAATTGCTTAGCCATGATGGATCTCGGTGCTTTGTCAGTCTTAGTTGTCAATCCAAGGGATTTGTCTACTGTTGTGAAAGAATTCAATCGTTATAAAATTACAGGATTAACTGGTGTCAATACCTTGTATAATGCGTTGTGCAATAATGAAGATTTCAAACAGGTTGACTTTAGTGCATTAGAATTTGCTTCTGCTGGAGGCACAGCACTACAAAGTGCCGTCGCGGATAAATGGGAAAAGATGACAGGCAATGTGATCGGTGAAGGTTATGGTATGACAGAGGCATCTCCAGTGATTACCTCTAGTCCCAGAGACATCATAAAAGTTGGAACAGTGGGCATTCCTGTTCCATCCACAGACGTGCGAATAGTTGATGATAATGGTGTTGATCAAGGAATAGGAGACCGTGGAGAAATACTGGTCAAAGGCCCTCAAGTGATGAAGGGATATTACAACAGGCCAGAAGCTACTGCAGAAACCATCACAACAGATGGCTGGCTCAAGACTGGAGATATAGGCATCATGGATGAGAAAGGCTATTTGCGTATTGTTGATCGTAAAAAAGATATGATTTTAGTATCGGGTTTTAATGTCTATCCTAATGAAATTGAAGATGTCATTGCCACACATCCAAAGGTACTTGAGGTTGCTGCCATCGGAATTCCTGATGAAAAATCTGGAGAAGTGGTCAAAGTGTTTGTGGTGAAATCAGATAAGTCTTTAGATGAAGACGAAGTCATTGCACATTGCAGAGAAAATCTAACTGGTTACAAAATACCAAAGCAGGTGGAATTTAAAAAAGAGTTACCTAAGTCAAATGTTGGTAAAATTTTGAGGAGAGAGTTGAGGGAGAGTTAACCTTGTTCTTGGTTATCCAATAACCGTGTTGCGCTTATCGATAGGTAAATTTCATTAGTTTAAAATAAAATGGCAATCAAATAAAAAGTATTCATGCGTATACATATTACAGTCTTTTTGTCAATCGCAGTATCCAAATTTTTACTTTCTCAAAGTGCGATTGATACCATTCCATTTACATTAAATGAGTCAAATAATATTCTGATTGAGTCTGTACTTAATGAAAAGGATACGCTTCAACTCATGTTTCATAGTGCAGTTAGTTCTATATCACTCACACCAGAAGCAACAGAACGATTGAGTAAGTTGAATAATAAACAGACGTCTTCGATTAAAAGTTGGGCTAGTAATGAAGATGCGTCTTTTATCGAAGGCCATCATATACAAATAGGAAGCTTCAAACAGGACAGTGTTACGGTGTGGTTGAATCTATTGTCAGGGCCAACATCAGATGGAAAGTTTGGGCCAAGTTTTTTTGGCCACAATAGTTTAGAAATAGATTACGATAAATCAATTCTAGTTATACATCCGACTATAGAGACTGTGGGTGCACTCTCCTCGTATGAGCAGGTATCAATAAATAATGTGTACGGCTCTATATTTATCGATGCCGATTTGATTATTGATACGACTATGCTCTCACATTCGTTATTGTTTCATACCGGATTTGGCGGAACAATTATTCTCGACGATGAATTTAAACAAGCGCATGTAGCATTATCACAATTAAAAGAATTGAGTAGAAAGGAATTGAAAGACTCATTTGGGAATAGTGTATTCACAAAAAAGGTATTGATTGATTCTGTAGCATTTCTTGGTGAACGAATGAGTGAGTTACCGATAGCCTATTTTGACAGTGACATGGAGATTCAAAAAACAAGTATTGTTGGTTGTGAAATACTTAGGCGGTTTAATTATGTATTGGATTTTGGTCAATTCGCAGTATATGCCAAACCAAATAACTATTTTACTGATCCATTTCATACTGACTAATACCTAATACAACTGTTTGTTGATAGTCCTGAATGTTTTTAATAAAAAAAATGTTTTTAATTTTAAAGCAACTTTTCAAGTTAATCAGTCATTTAACATTTCATCTATTCAGCTAATAACTGAAAGCGTTAATAAATAGATTATATTTACTTTTACAGAATCTAAGGAAAACCAAATAAAAATGAAAGATTCAACTTTTATCCTGATAATTAATCTTCATATAGTATTCGTTTTTTGTAGCCAGATTAGTTGCACTACAAATCCAAAACAATCTGAAAGACTATATGGTCCACAACCTGGAATGCCATACGAAGAGGGAAAATGTTTTGCTAAATGCTTAATTCAGGATCAATATACTATCACAACAGATTCCATTGCCGTTTATTCAAATATTGATCGTGTAGAATTTGACATTGATTCAATTAGAATTTCAGATCCTACCACAAAATGGGTCAAAAAAAAGGCAGATATAAATTGTAATAGCGAAGATCCAGGGGCTTGTTTAGTTTGGTGTTTAATTGAGGGTCCTGCACAATACAAAAAAATCAAAATACCTGTTGACCCCTCTTCTGCTGGAACTTTATCTTATGAAACAGTTGAGACAAAAACACTTATTGAAAAAGGTGGGTATACAGAATGGCGAGAAGTAGTTTGTAGTGATAAAATAACCGCGGAGTTAGTACAGAGCATAGAAAATATACTCGCAATAAAAGGCTATAAGATCGGCAAATTTGGAGAATATGGCCTGTTAGGAAAAGTTACCAAATCTGCACTGACGAAATATCAGAAAGACAAAGATTTGCCAATAGGACAGCTTGATTTTGAAACGTTGAAGGCCTTAGGAATTGATTATGAAAATTAGACCATAGACGAAAGACGAAAGACCATCAACCATCAAACAGGGTACGGTCCATCTCGAAACTTCATCTTATGATAATATTTGATGCCTACGGTTTTAGTAAGTGGACTATAGAAGGGTTTATCTTTTTTTAAACAGTCTAAAATATATCCAAAATCGTACTTCGGTTCCCATCCAAGATCTTGTATAGCTTTAGTATTCACATAGACTCTTCCTATGGTCGGAAACATTTGCCAATTTCGACTTGCGTAGATTTTTTCATATTGGGGATATAGTTGATGGATAACTGCAGGCGCATTAGTGTTAAGTATTTGCAGGTGTTCTTGAGTAAATGCAGATGTTGCGCTGATGATGTATTTTTCGAACTGTAATTGTTCCACCTTTTTAATAGCTAAAAAATGCGCGTCAACAACATCTTGTATGTCAACTCGTCTGTGTGTAAATTCATTTGCTTTAATGTTTAAGTCTTCATACTTATCCCTAATCAATGCATTATCATCTTCTTCTAAGAAAAATCTTGATGTGCGTAAAACAATGCAAGGTAGTCCATGATTGCGATGAAACAATTGACACAAATCTTCAGCAGCAGTTTTTGTGACGCCATATATATTTTTTGGAATGACAGGTGTGTCTTCAGTGATCCATGCTGCAGGTTCACCAGGCTCAGGTCTGAGTGAATCTCCAAACGTACTTGTCGTACTAGTGAACATAAATCCTTTGACACCTGCCTTAACTGAAGCTTCTAATAAGTTTACTGTGCCTGTAATGTTGGTGTCAATAAAAGCCTGTTTATGATGTGTAGCCACATGTGGTTTGTGTAACGTGGCCACATGTAATACAAAGTCGACACCAGACATTAACTCATCAATAAGTTGTTTATCTACAATTGATCCTACATGAGTTGTGTAATCACTGTTGTTGATGTCGATGCTTACGTAATCAATGTCTTGCTGTTTGCATGAACGACACAAGGCTTCTCCTAGGTGGCCACTACTTCCTGTGATGAGGACTCTCATTTACTTAGTTCTATGATAGAATTTAAAATCAAATTAAATCATCGTAATATATAACAT
>CALLFA010000222.1 GCA_937997635.1 uncultured Saprospiraceae bacterium
GTTGACAAAGACGAAGTGTTTGGGACTGTAGAAGCCGTCAAAACGACCTCTGATTTGTTTATGCCCGTCACAGGTAAAATAGTAGAATTTAATCCAGCATTAAATGAAGACGAAGGAGATAATCCAGGCCTCATTAATGAAGATGCCTATGGAGAAGGTTGGATTGTAAAAATTGAAATTACCAAGCCAGAAGAGTTAGAAGAGTTGCTGACAGGAGACGCATATAAGGCTTTGATTTCATCATAATGTGATTGATTGACAATAATTAACTATTGAATCATAAGACCAATGCTACTCTATGATTTAATGATACATTTTAGAAGCATAGTCGAGTACATACATATTCCGTACCTAACGGCACGGCAAATACATTCAACTAATTACACTACCCACATGTTGTCCCTACGGGACAATAATTAACCCACATCGCGAATTAAACTGTTATTACTCGTTTTTTTTGAATGTGAAATTTCAGTTTGTGTACTACAAATTTTACATTTTGTGAATCCTCATAAGAGCCAATGCTGCTCTAGGATTTAATTACAGATTTTGGTGTCAGAAGCATTGCTTTTTATTATTTATATAATGGGTATTCAATAGTCCCAGAGGGACTAAATATCGGTAGTCATGACACACAAATGAATCATTGTGCCGTAGGTACAAAAGGAAATCTGACAATACAATTATTAACCCACATCGAGCACTCACTAAAAAAGAACACTAGTCTTGGCTCTCCCCTATTTTTAAAAATAATCATTTCAATAAGGTAAGATTTGAAAGAAGATTTCGAGTAGTAATAAAATCAAGTTGAATGTTAATTTATTGCTATGTAGAAAATCTTATTACAATGTTGACCTAAATTTTTTCATGGGTATCGCCTATGAAAAGGGAATGAGGTGAATGATTGCCTCCACTGCATTGTCGTATGAGTCGTATTCCAAAAAGCGAATATTTAAAACTTCTTCCTTCTACTAGCTAAAATATGTTACCGTAATCAGTTCTGAACCGAGGTTTATTTCAGATAGTTCTATTAGCTATGAATGCTGTAGCCAAATCTCATCTATTGTGTATTTTTTTTAAAACCATATAAATCAATTCAAATGAATCTTCTTAAAAAGAATGTAGTAAAAGGACAACGGACTTTATTCTATAAGTATTTTTTAATTTGTCTGTTCTGCGGTAGCTTCGAGTATGGCTGGGCCTGTTTAGAAATTCCAACAACCCCACCAGATATGTGTATTGATTCTTGTGTTGGTGTAGATGATCTCATCTATTTGACATTTAAAGATTATGCTACGTATGGAGCAAACACAGATGAATATTGTGCTTGTGCACTCAACATTCCAGGTACAATGGGAACAGTCATCTCAGCGTCCATTGTCCAAGCAGGTACAAATACACCCATCAATGGATGGTCATTTGACATAGATCCTGATACTCAATTTCCACCTGGAAGTGGCTGGCAAGGGTTGTCTTCAGCTGTAACTCAGGCGATTCCTGCAGGATTAATGGTTGATATTATCTTCTGTATCGAACCAAATTGTGAGCGAAATGTGCCTCCCGGTCAATCCTGTTGTGGGTCATTAGCTGACGAAATCTTACAAGGTGCTGATGGTCTCCTCATTGGAACTGCTGGAGCAAATGAAGAAGGTAGGCCTGAGTCTCATATATCTGTTATGCCCGTAAACGGAGTTGTAATTTCTTCAGCAGCTACTTGTGATGATGGTATCATGAATGGTGATGAGACAGGCATCGATTGTGGCGGTAGCGATTGCCCTCCTTGTCCTAATATTGACTGCATGCCTAGTTTGCAAGATGTATTGCTTGAAGTTGATCGAGATATGCACATACATGGGAATTCAATATTTGATCGAAATGTAGCGATTGGTGGTAATCTATGTGTGATGGGTCAAATTTTAAACCCTTCAGATTTAGTCCTTAAAGAAAATGTAACGGAATTGGATATGTGTCTTGATGTCATTAACGAATTGAAACCAGTCCGATACAATTATATCCAAGATAATGATAAAGGTCTAGCACTGACATCAATTCCCCAAATGGGTTTGCTTGCTCAAGATGTCGAAGCTGTATTGCCTGATTGTGTTACCGAACAAACCGTCGATGGTCAGACCATTAAAACGGTGAATTACCTACAAATGATACCTGTTCTTATTTCTTCTGTACAAGAATTAAATCAAGACTTAGAAGAGAAAGAAAAGGAAATTGAAACGTTGAGAAATCAAGTACATGAAATTGACGAACTCAAAAAACTAATTGTCAATCTCACTAATAAGCTAGAGGCCTCGAATTAGATAAAATCTCTGTGTTTACTAATAAAGGGAAATCATTGGTTTGGTTTCCCTTTATTTTTTTAGGTGAAGTTTTAAGTATTGAAATATCGCATTAATCTAAAAATTTTAGACTTTACATTTCTTCAAAATATTGAGTCTCGAATTCATATGCGCAGTTGTGAGTTTTTAACTTGCAACAAAGAATGATTGAATTACTTTTGTTTAATCAGACCTACCTGCCATGATGCAAGTTAAGTTGGTTAACACCGATTTCATTATTGATGAAATACCATCGTGTAGATACACTGCACGATGTCGATGAGATTTGTAAAAAATCTCAAAATGCAATCAGAACCTACAACCATATTGCTCGCCGTAATAGTCGCATCAATCTTTGTTTTCCTTAGCACCTACTTTTATTTCAAGCTAAAACTCAGCTATTTTAATAAACAACAGAATCATTTTCTAGAAGCCAATTCCCTGTTAAAGGTAGAACTGCAACAAGAAAGAGATTTGTTAATGGAAGATAAAAAGGAGAAGCAAAAGTTGATCCAGCAAATTACTATTTTGCAGACGGATTACAAACATTTGCGCAAAGCCTATGATGACCAACTCAATGATAGAGAAGGTCAGCTCCATCAATTTGAATCAATAGCACAACGAGTGCTGCACCATCAATCCAATCAAGCGTCAGAACAACAGCAAATAAAATTAAAATCGATTTTACAACCGCTCCAACAACGCATCAATCAATTTGAATTGAAAGTAGAACGGAGCCATACAGAATCAGTCAAACGTCATCAGTCATTGAAGGAGCAAATTCATTTTCTCAGCCAAAGAAGTCAACAAATCGGAGAAGATGCCAATAGACTTGCAAAAGCACTCAAAGGCGATTTTAAACAACAAGGCAATTGGGGTGAATTGATCTTGGAATCTATACTAGACAAATCTGGACTGGAAAAAGGCCGAGAATACACCATTCAACAATCAGAGCGAGATGATGATGGAAGATTGAAGAAGCCTGATGTGGTGGTTCATTTACCAGACGGTAAGAAAATTGTGGTTGATTCCAAAGTATCTTTAAATGCCTATAATCAATTGATTAATACGGACACAAAACAAGCATGTGATGAATTTCGACAAGCGCACTTGATTGCAGTACGCAGACACATCGATCAACTTGCTGCGAAAGCCTACCATGATTTATATAAAATGGAAAGTCCCGATTTTGTATTGATGTTCATACCAATAGACACAGCATTTAGTGTGATTGAAACAGATGGAAAATTGTACAGTTATGCCTATGAGAAGAATATAGTGATCGTCACACCGTCAACGTTATTGGCCACGCTAAAAACAATAGAGACCTTATGGCGCAACGCCAAACAAAACAGAAACGCTATTGAAATTTCGGACGAAGCAGGAAAGATGTATGATAAATTTGTTGGCTTCATCGAAGACATGGAAAAAATAAATAAGCAATTAAATACGGTGCAACACAGTGTTCAGGATTCTATGAAAAAGCTACATAGTGGCCAAGGTAATTTAGTGAGGCGTGCAGAGAAAATTAAGTCTCTTGGCGCTAAGGCTAATAAGAAATTGAATGGGAGGCTTGTGTTGGAGGGGGTGGGGGAATCTTAGGTTTTTAGCTGTTAGCTTTTAGTTTTTAGCTTTTAGCATTTAGCATTTAGCATTTAGCTGTTAGCTGTTAGCTGTTAGGTTTTAGCTTTTAGCTTTTAGCTTTTCGCTTAGTTGGGTAGTGGTTTGTTGAAGGACTTTAATTTAAAAATCTAAATTCTATTTTTAAAAAGTGACATCATTCTTTTTAGTCCGCTAGAATAACTATTTTAATTGATCAAATGTTACGATTGGTTATGACTAATTTCACATGTGCAGCTTATATTTCAATTTTAATTCTTTTGTTCTCTTGCAAAAATGAGAACACAGCTTCTAAAACTGATGCGCATGATTCATACAATATAGAAGAGCAATCGGATTTGTGGGTCAATTATACAGGCGATGCTGATATGCCTAAAATTGTGTTGGTGTCTGGAGATGAAGAATACAGATCGGAAGAAGCTTTGCCGCAATTAGCAAAAATTTTAGCAGAGCATCATGGATTCAACACGCAAGTCTTATTTGCTCAAGATCCTAAAGCTCCAGGAATCATAAACGCCAATTACTTGCATAATATCCCAGGCTTGGAGAGTTTGAATGATGCAGATCTTATGATCATTTTTACTCGATTCAGAGCTTTACCTGATGACCAAATGGTGCATATCGATAATTACTTGAAAGCGGGAAAGCCAGTGATTGGTATTCGTACTGCCACTCACGCGTTCAACTTTAAAGATTCAACTGCAACGAATTATATGCACTATGGTAATTATTATACTGGCGAAGATGCTTGGAAGGATGGATTTGGTAGATTGG
This sequence comes from uncultured Saprospiraceae bacterium, assembly GCA_937997635.1. Classification (GTDB taxonomy): domain Bacteria; phylum Bacteroidota; class Bacteroidia; order Chitinophagales; family Saprospiraceae; genus CALFUK01. The sequence continues at coordinate 4,725 of CALLFA010000222.1, forward strand.
TGCTAGGAGAAAAATGGATTTCGCATCATGGACATCATAAACACCAAAGTACACGAGGTCTTCCTGCACCTGGAGCAGAGTCTCATCCGATTCTGTCTGGCATAAGTGAAGGAGATGTCTGGGGCCCATCAGATGTTTATGGTATTCGCTCACCACTTCCTGATGATGGCAAGGCTATTTTGCTTGGACAAGTGATTAACCGCAAAGGAGAATTTGATGAAAGCGATCCATTGTATGGAATGAGAGATACGGACGATGAAATAGCTATGTTTAACTCAGCTGATAAGGAAAGAAACATGAATCCCAATGATCCAATGATGCCAATTGCATGGACTAAGTCCTATCAAATTCCTAATGGCAAATCTGGTAAAGCATTTGCAAGTACGATTGGTTCATCGACTGATATGTTGTCTGAAGGTGTACGTCGGATGTATGTGAATGCAGCCTTTCATTTATTGGGCAAACCAGTTCCAGCTAAGGCAAATGTGAATCTAGTAGGAACATACAATCCTTCTGGATTTGCTTTTACCAAAGAAGGCTTCTGGGAAGAAAAGAATGTACGTGTTGCTTCTTTAAGAATGTAGTATGTGAATTTTCCAATATTAAAAACAACAAGACTTACCCTTCGTCAGTTGCAACAAAGTGACTGGAAGGCCGTATCTTATCTGAGATCCGATCCTGAGATTAATGCTTTCGTCAAACGACCAACTGCAACAACCGAAGACTTAGCTAGAAGTTTTATTACACGCATAACAACTGAATATCTACACAAACAATCTTACTACTGGTGTATCACTTCCATTGATCAAAAAGACATGATCGGCAGTATCTGTCTTTGGAATTTTTCTGATGATCAGACAGTTGCTGAAGTGGGTTATGAATTGAATCCGTTATACCAAGGCAAAGGGATTATGACAGAGGCACTCCAAATGGTTTTGAAGTTTGCTTTTGAACAACTCAATCTTGATTGTGTCGAGGCGTTTACTCAGCTCGATAATGAAAAATCCAGATCACTGTTGGAAAGAAATGCTTTTGTTCTTGTGGAAGGCAAAACAGATGCTGATAATGAGAAGAATGTCATATATCAGATAAACAAACCTATCGCAGGCTGAGAATGCCTTTTCTTTTCGTTTTCAAATGAACCCTTTACTTGAAATCATGTTCTACAACTGTTCTTGGTATGCTGACTAAGATTAAACGCCAAAAATTTAATAGATGTCAACATTAGTAAAACATAGATCTACATCAACAATTCATGATTTTGAAGTTGAAGATATAAATGGAAATGGTTTTTCATTCAATCAACTAAGAGGCAAGAAAGTGATGATAGTCAACACAGCTTCTCGATGTGGTCTAACTTCCCAATATGCTATTCTTGAAGATATATACACCAGATATAAAGATTCTAATTTTACAATCATTGGATTTCCATCCAATAATTTTTTAATGCAAGAGCCAGGGTCAAATGAAAAGATTGCTGCTTTTTGCCAAAAGAATTATGGGGTAAGTTTTCCTATGATGGCCAAAATATCTGTCAGAGGAAGAAAGCAACATCCATTATATAAATACCTCACATCCAAAAATTTAAATGGAGTACTGAATTCTCGAATGAAATGGAATTTTCAAAAATTCTTAATCAATGAGGATGGAATTCTAGACAAAGTTATTTCTCCAAGAGTTAAACCAAATCATCGAAGCGTCATCGATTGGATTGAAGGTTAATCTGGAGGAGCTGGGGAATGATCTTCATATGTAATGGGTATAGTCCCATAGGGACTGAATATTGGTAGTCATTACGCATATATAAATCATTGTGCCGTAGGTACAAAACGTGTCCTTACAATAAAGCAAAGTCGTATAGACACAGTCCGTACCTAAGGCACGGCGCAAATACATTCAATTAATTATATACTAACCACATATCGTCCCTACGGGATAGTTGTTAATCGGCGCAAATACATTCAATTAATTATATACTAACCACATATCGTCCCTACGGGATAGTTATTAATCAACACCGCGACTGAGTGATCAGATAGTCCATTATTTGTGGTTTTAGCTGAGGCGAGACGCTTACAGCGACACACCTTTGGATTTGATCGCATTTTGAGAATCCTGGTAAGAATAAATGCTTCTCTAGGATTCAAATACACATTGTTAATAAGTATTAGAATCATTGATCTTCATATGTAACTGGTATAGTCCCATAGGGACTGAATATTGGTAGTCATGACGCACATATAAATCATTGTGCCGTAGGTACAAAACGTGTCCTTACAATAAAGCAAAGTCGTATAGACACAGTCCGTACCTACGACACGGCGCAAATACATTCAATTAATTATACTACCCACATATCGTCCCTATGGGACAGTTATTAATCGACACCGCGACTGAAGTGATCAGATTGTCCATTATTTGTGGTTTTAGCTGAGGCGAGACGCCTACAGCGACACACCTTGAACTTTGATACTTGAACTTGATCTTGATTCGATTGAATGATTTTCGTACTTATAACTTCTCTAGATAATCGGTCAATTCAGTAAAGCTCATTAGCACTGTTATATCATCATTGCTCTTTATGTTGTGCCTTGCCACTTGGATTCCAGACGTAAGGACTTTAGCAGCTCCAGTTACTTCAATCAATAACTTGAAATATTCTTCTATGCTGACACCAACTTCTCCATCATTCAGTATGGTATAAATGTAATCTGGTTTTGCGATTTCACATGCATCTTTTACATGGGTAAGGGAAGTATGTAAACCTAAATTGATGATCTTAAAACCTCTCCGCTTGATTAGGTATTGGGAAAATAGTATACTCAACTCATGGTCTTCGTTTTCCGGAAGGAAAATCAGAAACTTAAGTTGCTCATTAGAATTAACATCCGTTTTATCTATGGCCGCAATGATTTTTTGTCTGATGTAAGCTCTGACAAATCTTTCGTGTGCGCCGTTGATCGAACCTGTCACCCACATCAAGCCGAGTTTGTCCATCAAGGGATACACGATATCCATCATTGTTGTTTCGAATCCACGTTGCTCGATATGAGAGCTGATGATCCGATCAAATTTAAATTCATTGAGTTCTAGTAATGACAACGTAAGAGAGTCTAGCTGATTTTCATGTTCTGCGTCTACAGATGAAATTTCAGCAGCTTTACGCTTGATCTCATCCATTGTCATTTTGGCAATTTTCGAGATTTTGATGCCATTCTTATTCAATAAAGCAATGTTTAGTACATGCTTTAAATCATCGTCCAAAAAGTATCTGATGTTGGTATCTGTCCGTTTTGGTTGAATGACCCCGTATCTTTTTTCCCATATTCTAAGCGTATGCGCTTTGACTCCAGAAATTTTCTCTATATCGTTTATTGAGTATACGACCATAATTTTGAAACAAGAGGGATCGAGAAAAGAACAGTATGAGTATAATTATGTTTATGTAATAGTCGTTTGTTTTTAAACAAAATAGTTAGAAACCAAGATTGCATGGATAAAAAGTTGAAAATTGGAGTGGTTTGCTACCCAACTTATGGTGGTAGTGGGGTCGTAGCCACGGAATTAGGCATCGCATTAGCGAGAAAAGGACATCATATTCACTTTATTTCTTATAAAAGACCCGCTCGCCTAAACATTTTCTCTGAGAATATCTATCTGCATGAAGTAACGACAGCAAATTACCCCTTATTTGAGTATCTCCCGTATGAAACTTCCTTGGCTAGCAAGATGGTAGAAGTTGTAGAAAGAGAGAAATTGGACATTCTACATGTGCATTATGCGATTCCACATGCCGCAGTAGCCTATATGGCAAAACAAATACTACAAACTCGCGGTAAGTCAATTCCTGTCATAACGACATTGCACGGTACAGACATCACACTCGTCGGTAAAAATCCTGCTTTTGCTCCTGTTGTGGAGTTTAGCATCAACCAATCTGATGGCGTAACAGCTGTTTCTAACCATTTGAAGCAAGAAACAATCGACCGATTCAATATAAGTAAAGACATAAAGGTCATTTATAATTTTATCGATTTCAATAGATTTAGAAGGGTAGATAAGGACCATTTCAAACAAGCGATTGCACCTAACGGTGAAAAAATAGTTGCACACACATCCAATTTCCGTAAAGTAAAACGTGTCGATGATGTCCTTCGTATTTTTGATGAAATACACAAAACGGTACCATCCAGATTATTGTTAATCGGTGATGGTCCTGAAAGAAGTGGTCTAGAAACGCTTTGCAGAGATTTAGAATGCCGTGATTCTGTTCGATTTTTAGGTAAGCAAGATGCAGTTGAAGAATTACTCGCCATATCTGATCTGTTCCTGATTCCTTCTCAAAACGAGAGCTTTGGTCTTGCAGCATTGGAAGCCATGGCTTGTGAGGTTCCAGTGATTTCCTCAAATATCGGTGGATTACCAGAAGTCATTCAGCATGGTGTCAATGGTTTTCTGGAAGATGTAGGAGATGTAAAAGCGATGGCTGCACACGGTGTGCGTTTGTTGACCAATGAGAAAATGCATGAGCAATTTAGAGCTGCTTCTATCGCTAGAGCGAAGGATTTTCACATCGATTCTATCGTGCCTGTGTATGAAGATTATTTTTGCAATTTGATTCAGTGTGATGCTGGCGTGCATGTGTAATTCTTCGTTTACTCAACCCATCTAATCATTAGAATTTAATGGCTAGTTTGCCTTATCATTTTGTAATAAGCGCAAAACATATTTCATTAATAACCCATACATCAGTCCGCCAATAATGAAGATCAATAAACCTTCCACTTTATTCTGTGCAGTGTATGTGGTATCCATTTCAAATAACGGGAATATGAAAACAACTAATACATACATTGAAATTCCAAACCCTAGGCCTTGATAAATCCAGTTATACCCTTCAAAATAAGAGTTAGGATATGTTTTTTTTTGATGTTGATTGTCCATTAATCGGCTATATTTATGTAGCAAAATAGTAATTTATCTACAAACCTTACAGTCCTCTTTATCTTTCATTTCTCCAACAAGGTGCCCATGTTCATTAAGACTATAGTCACAACAATCGATGTACCCTTGCTTCACTAATTTTCGACCCCGTTGCACATGCGATTTGAATGTTGGAAGTGTCAAATCCATCTCCTCCGCTGCTTCCGTTTGTTTCATTCCCTTAATGTCAACAAGATAAACTGCTTTTTTGTACTTATACGGTAAGTTGGCAATGATACCTCGCAAGCAATCCTCAGGTCTGTGATCATTTGCTGTCTGTATGTCTTCTACAGTTTCAGTAATGAGAATATTTGATGAGTCCACTTTTTGCGCACGATAATGGTCCATCAACGCATTATAGGCAACTTTATATAACCATCCTTTTGGGTTGGTAATGTCTTTGCCCTTTTGCAATTCGATTTGAAGTTTAAGAAAAGAATCCTGAATGATGTCTTCGATCAACCCAAGATTCTTTTCTTTTGACAATAAGTACGTTCGTAGTGGTTCAGCATGTGTGTCATGCACTTTAGATATCAACTCGGTAGTTTCCTTAGCTGTCATATATCTTTAACGGATTGTATTTGCTAAAAAGTTCTAGCAACCACAGTTTTCACAAACGCAGTTCGAACATGTGCAATCATGGCAGTTTCCATTTTGACACGCTTCACAGTCGCAGGTACATTGATTTTTATTAGTCATTATAATCATTTTAGTGTGATTCAAATTGAATGTCAATACCATGACGGAGAATGGTGGGAAAAGATGCAAAAGGGAGTGAGATTTTTTGCAATCTCAAGGAGCGACTCATTTTTTAAACTATATGATTTGCTTTTGGATACTCATTACGATTTGATCAAATGTATTACGCATCCTAAGCTATACCTTGATTGTTAATGCATTGATGTCATTTATACTTCTTCATATATTTCCAGTTTCTAGGTTTTTCTTCGGTAAGCCATTCGATGGCAGTATTGATTCTTTTGTCTCTGGTCTTCTCTGTTTTGGCTTCAGAAATCCACTCTGCATAGTCCTTTTTGTTGGATGGACTGAGTGTTTTGAAGAATTGGTTAGCCGCTTTGTTTCCAGATAATGCTTTTTTAAAACTTGGGTGAATGGTGTAGTCAGTTGCTTTTGATGGCTTCTTTGGTTTTTTGATCCCTTCGTCATTCAGTCGCATTGCTTCTTTGAGGTATTTCTTAAAAATGCGCTTTGGAGGCAGATCTTTTAGAGAGGTAATTTTACCAAATTGTCCCATCGCCGTTTTGCCTACTTGTTGCAGAATGTTGTCTGGATCATCCATCATATCTCCATTCGAGAATGTAAAAGCACAATGTTCCTTAAACGCTGCCATGCTGCAGAGGTTTCCTTTGTACACGAAATGAGGAAACAGCCACTTAATTTTTTCCTCACATTCGGGGCAAACTTCAAGCACAGTTGAACGAATCTCCTTCAAAATTGGTTTAGCATATGTGGCAGCATTTGCTATGTATTCATCTGTATTTTTAGCTTTTGCCATTAAATCTGCGTTAAAAAGTGATTAAATTTTAGTTTTTCTAATATAAAGCTTCTTTTTAGACAGACAACAATCAATATTAATAATACATTTGCACCTAAATTTACTAAAACTTACATGGCTAAATCTCAGCAAACATTCAACAAATCAGAAAGAGAGAAGAAGAAGCAGAAGAAACAAAAGGAAAAAAGAGAGCGCAAAGCTCAAAAGAAATTAGAAAAGCAAGAGAGAGGTAAACTGTCTTTTGAAGATCAAATAAAGTACGTTGACCACAACGGTAATCTGGTTGACGTCCCACCAGATCCAACTAAACGCAAAGAAATTAAAGCTGAGCATATTGTCCTAGGTGCTACGCGTGAATCGATGAATACCGGTAGCGAAAAGAGAGTTGGGCGAGTTAAGTTTTTCAGTGACGATAAAGGTTATGGTTTTATCATCGATGATGAAAGCAAAGAAGAGCTGTTCGTTCACATCAAACAATGTCTCTATAAGCCTGAAGTTAATGATGTCGTAAGTTTCATCATTAAGTCTGGTAATCAAGGGCCAGTGGCTGCTAAGGTCACTAAGGTTAAATAATAATTTTGAACCTGCTGGCAGGCAGGATTAATGCTTAATGTTGAATGGAGGTTTGTTTAACCAAATTTTCAATTTCACTCTCTCGTAAGAGACTCCTCCCTTTCCTCAATGTACGCCTTAGCTCTTTGTTTGCTGGAATCAGGGTTAATGTAAGAGAACAATTGTTCAGCCTCGTCTACAGATGGACGATCAATGGCTTGAAATAATTTCTGGTATACGAGGATACCAAGACTTTCGGCCACTTTTTCTTTACCAATGACAGACTCAAATAAAGACCTGTTTTCGATCATATAGGCAAATTGCTTTGAATCAGTATTGTCTAAGAAATCGAAAACAAACTTGATGTTTTTATCGGTGCTCCAATTTGTTTGAGAATGAAGATATTGTTGTACCGTTTCTCTATGAGAGCCGTCGCTTAATTGTGTGAGTCTGAAATAGGCTTCTTCGTAAAGTATTTCAGGAGGTAGCTCATCACCTTGACCCAAGGTGTACAAGATCTTTTCGTTGGGGTCGTCACTATAGTCTGGGTCGTTGATGCTAGGGGTAGGGACCAGTACATTGGTTTCTGAACCATCGATTTTAGCAAGCATCATGTCATCTGTAATTTTTATTTTGACATTAGTCTGATCAGAAGAACCATCTAGCAATCTAGAATCTGAGGAGGATTGCGGTTTGGCTTGTGCCATCATATAATCTTGTGGAGCATTTAATGCTTGTGCAATGTTTAAAATTTCTTGTGCAGTCAACAGCTCATTATCCGCTCGAAACATCAGATTGCCTGATTGATCTAGGATGAGTAAAGTTGGCAAGAAGAAGATGTTGTATTTGCGCTGTACTTGCTTTTTTACATCACTTTGCGTTCCCATATCTATGCGCACATTGATGAAATTCGCATTCATATAATTGGCTAAGGCAGGGTCTCTGAAGATGGGTTCCATTAACTTGCATGGTCCACACCATTCTGCCCAAGTATCGACAAAGACGAGCTTGTTTTCTTTTTGTGCATGAGCTAATGCACTATCAAAAATATCATTTCTGAAATTTATGGATTGCGAAAATGTTGTGCCTATAAATAGGAACAACAGAAAGCAAAGTGAGAATAAAGGGCGATAATTAATTGTCATCAAAGGTTTTCTAAAAAAGGAAGATTACTTTTTATCTGGCAGATTCTAAAAATTTTATGAGTCTATCAACTTTTGTAGGATTTTCTCCGGTTTTTTCAATCATTTGCTTTGCTAATTTTGCTTGGCTTATGGCTAAGTCGGTATTCTTCAATTTGTGAAGAGTAGAAGCATAATCAATTCTACCATCAGGAGAATCCTTCAATTTCAATGATCGTTCGTATGATGTTTTTATCAGCGCTACAGCTTTCGGATTTGACTGATAGTTTTTTACTAAATGTTGACCTTGTTCCAGCAACATGTCAGCATCATCTTTTATGATTTTCTTTGTGTATTCTTCAGTGCGCTCTAAGTACTGATCAATTTTACCAACACCTTCGAAGAAATCCATATCAGATTTGATGTCAAATGCTTTGTAAGCAGATTTAGCATTCTTCTTCATTTTTTCTTTCGCTCTCTTGAGCAAATCTTCACTTTCGTATTCGACTGCTTTTTCTACTGTTTTGCAACATGCTTTTTCAATTTGAGCAACAACGATTTCTTTTCCTTTAATTTTTTCAAGTGTAGATTTATAGTCAACCATCATGTCAAATAATCTGGAATCTGCATCTGTAGCAGCTTCAAATAAAAAGGCAGCCTTTTGCTCATCAGTAATGTCAGGGTTAGATCTCAGATATTCGTTTGATATTTTTAAACTAGGCTTGCCTACTTTATTTAAGGCAGTGATGTAGTTCATCACGAGTTCATAATCTCTATCACCGGCTTCATATTTTTTCGCAAACGAACCACTCCTGTCATCTTTACGTATTGCCAATTTTGCCAATTGTATAATGCCATCAACATCTTTACCTCCCGTTGCTTTATGAACAATTTCTCCTTCACCGTTGATAAACATTAAGGTAGGATAAGCTGATACTGGATATTTTTGACGAAAGCGTAAGCCTTGACCCTTTTCCATGTCAATTTTCATATTGATAAAGGTCTTATTAAAAAAGTCGCCAACTTTGGAATCTTTAAAAGTCGTAGCGGCCATTCTCTTGCATGGTCCACACCATTCTGCGTAAGCATCAACAAATACCAACTTGCCACTTGTATTCGCTAATTCAAATGCTTCTTCGTAGTCACCGTCAAAGAACTCGATTCCTTCAGCAGGAAGAATCGTCGCAAACAAGAGAAAGTTGATAAAAACAAGTGATCGGATTAGGCCAGTCATTTATCTAGATTTTAATTTGTAGTTATAGAACGTCCATTTGAAACTTCATATTTCGAATAGACTGACAATCAATTATCTAAGGCTTACAAAGATATAATTTCTAACACACAATTAAAGCTAAATAAATGTTATCGTTGATGCTGTTATATTAGCGTCAAATTGGCAAAATGCTTAGTAAACGACAACTCTTTCTCGACCACGTTGGTCAAACTGGCCCAATGCCTGTGATGATCGATGTTTCTCATGCACAAGGCATGTTCATATACGATACTTCGGGAAAACGCTATCTGGATATGAATTCTGGTATTTCAGTAAGCTCTCTTGGTCATTGTCACCCCGCGATTACACATGCCGTATTGCAACAAACGGAGAGCTATATGCATACCATGGTGTATGGCGAACATGTCCAATCTCCACAAGTAGGACTTGCTAGCCTGCTTGCTGAACAGTTAGGTTCTTCTCTAGATGCTGTTTATTTTGTGATGTCAGGGACAGAAGCGACCGAAGGTGCCATGAAACTGGCCAAACGGTATACGGGCAGAACAGAAATTATCGCTTGCGCAAATGCCTATCACGGCAGTACGCACGGTGCCGAATCCCTCCGCAGCGATGAGAAATACAAACAAGCATTCTATCCATTGCTGCCAGACATCCGCCACATTACCTTCAATGACTTTGGGGATTTAAATAAGATCACAGAAAAAACAAGTTGCGTGATCTTAGAGCCAGTACAAGCAGAAGCTGGCGTACGATTACCAGAAAGGAATTATCTACAGTCAGTGCGACAGCGGTGTACCGAAACTGGCACCTTGATGATTCTAGACGAAATACAAACAGGCTTCGGTCGAACGGGACATTTGTTTGCGCATCAATGGCAAGGTGTTACCCCAGATATTTTACTCCTTGGGAAAGCCATGGGTGGGGGAATGCCGATTGCTGCATTTGTGTCTTCAAAGGAAATTATGTCGTCATTGACCAAAAATCCAATGTTGGGACACATCACCACATTTGGTGGTCATCCTGTCTGTTGTGCTGCCGCAGAAGCGTGCATGCGAACTTTGATTGATCAACCACAAATCATTGATGAAGTTGATCGAAAGGCTAAACTACTTAAAGAATTTATAGCATCTTTTTCGATCATCAAGGAAGTGAGACAAGCTGGTCTGATGATGGCAGTAGAAGTCAGTAAGCGAAAATATCTAAAACACATTGTTGCCAAATGCATGGAGTTGGGATTGATAGTCGATTATTTTTTATTTGATGATCGGAGTTTTCGATTGGCGCCTCCGCTTATTATTTCGGACGATGAGATTGAAATGGCGAAAAGGATTTTTGAATCTGCGTTTACGTATGCGGAGGAGAAATACCGGCGTTAATTTTGAATGTTAAGTGTTTAATTTTTAATTGAAAGACACAGTCATATTGTTTTAAGGACACTGGCCCCAACTGCCAATTTACCTTAGTTCTTCGCTTTAAGATGTTTCAGTCATGAGGTATTGAAAGAATTATAATAAATGATATATTAGACAATCATGACCCATTGGAATAAGCACTCTTCATTTAAAAGCAAATCATGATTATCAAACATTTTCATTTTTATGAAGTCATCGTACCTGCCAAGCCTGGGATGATTGAAGGCAGTGGTGTATCTAAGCCATTGCACAAATTGCCAGTGGGAGCAAAAGAAGGATGGTCAAAGCAATTTGATGAGTTGCCGAAATTGGTGTTTAAAATGACGCTTGATACTGGAGTTATCGGGTGGGGAGAGTGTTACAGAGATCACGATTGGCGGATGATAGAAAATATTGCGAATGTCTTGCTTGGGAAGGATATATCTACATTAAGTCTGCAACAGTTGCCGTTTACGTTTTGCCGGGAATACGATGGATTCGAATGTGCCATTTGGGATGCCTATGCAAAGAGTCATCAACTGCGAGTTGTCGATTTACTAGGTGGTCCTGTGCAAGAAAAAGTCAAGATCGGGTCTTGGTCTTCGCATCGGCCGATAGAAGAGATTTCGGATTTAGTCGGTACATTTTCGAGTCAAGGATACGATTGTATCAAGTTCAAGTCTGATTTGGAGGATGATGTGGTCGGTTGGTGTCGGACAATTAATGAGGTTGCACCAGATATGCAGGTCATTATTGATCCGAACGAACGGTGGCAGTATACGCACGAGACAAAAAAGCGGATTGATGGTTTGTCTGAAGTAGGAAATGTCTTATGTCTGGAAGACCCGATTCCTCGATGGAAATTGGATGAGTATGCGTTGTTGAGAGCTTATGGCAATATTGCAATTGTCCTGCATGTCTCGTTACCGTATATTTTGCATGGCCAACGAATCAAAGATGCTATCCAAGCACTGCAAATGAAAGCTGTTGACGGCTTTAATTTTAATTGCGGTTTAGCAAATTTTCAGCGACTGGATCATATTGCTTCCGCTGCTGGATTGAATTGCTGGCATGGCTCAGAGATTGATTTGGGGATTACGGAAGCGATGTATGTCCATTCGGCTGCTGCGGCTTCATCCTGTGTGTGGCCGAGTGATATTTTTGGCCGACTGATCAGAGAACATGATTTGTTGAAAGAGCCGATACGGATGGAGGCTCCATATGCGTATCTACCAGAAGGATTGGGCTTGGGTGTGGAGCCTGATATGGAGGCGATTGAGCATTATAAGATTTCGGAGAGGGAGATGAAAGTGTAGACAATTTTACCTATCTTTAATGAGAATAACTGAATTGCTTTGCGACAATAAGAAACGAATAACAATTTTACATATTCGCTTATTATACGAACTTTGTCTATACTTATAAAATGTAAGAATAGTCATTCTAGGATTCTCGAAAAGCACAAAGTCCATTACTGAAAATGTAGGTCATAATCTGAGAAAATGAGAATAGAAATAGAAGAAAAATATAGAATTCAATCTAATGTTTTGAGTAAAACTAAATACTCAAAAAGCTACTTTCCAATTATACCAGCTATTATCACATTTCCAGAACATAACATTACATCCTATCCATTTTCAGAAAGCTTTATATTTGACTCAGGTGCATCAATTTCAATAATTCATCAAAGAAATAAACAACTATTTGAAAATATTGAGCCATTTGATACTACACCAGTTGTATTTGGAAACTCCCGAACCAATTTAAATGTTTATCAAGTAACACTTAGAATTCAAGGCTATGATTTTGAAATTGTTGCAGCTTTAGCAAACGATTTAAAAATCAATTATTCTTTACTTGGTCACTATAAAGGATACGAAACATTTGACTTAATTGTGATGAATAATAAACTGAAAAAGATTAAATTGATAAATAAATATGGACTATAAAGAATTCTTAGATCACGTAATCGGAATCTACTACTTTACAAAAAAGGCGGATCCTAAATTTGCAATAACTCCTTTTTGGCCTATAGAAATGCTTGATGCAGGTTATCAGCCAAGAGATGTAATTGATATAATGAACACATTAGGAGCTGAAGGATACTTACTACACTTCTCGCAAAAAAGTGGAACCGTTTCATCAATCACTCCTAAAGGAATTTCTTACTTCGAAAGCCTGACAGAAGAATATCAAAACAAAATTGAAGCATATCTTGAAAAAAAGGGTATAAAGAAAATCATAGATAAATGGGAAAAAGTCAGAGATCCTATTGAATTCGAGAATAAAAAAATAAAAAAACTGATAAATAAAATCAAAAAAGAATTTGAGAATAAAAATGGAATTGACAAAGACCACATTATTGACATTAACAGTATTAAACTTGAAATGACAAAACGAAAACCAGATAGTGAAATCTTACGAATGAAAATTGAAAATTTAATTGATGAAAATTTGGAAGTTGAAAAATTAAGGGAGTTGAAAGAGAAACTTAGCTTCTAAATGAAGGCTATGACTAACAAGCAAGGGATACGTAGGTTAATGCCTATCCAAGCTCACCGATATACCCAGCGCACTTGAGTATGACCCATTTACTACTGCCCATTTTATCAATATCTGCGTTGTAAAGCCTCTTAGTAGCACCACTATTCCTACGTTTTACGCCTTGATCTTGAAAAAATGGCCTGATATTTAATCGATCATACTCAGATCCGTTGGGTATAGAAACAGCAAGAAACTGGATTTAATGAGTAAACAATTTGATTTGGACAAACTCCTAAAGCAAGGAGAAATAAAAACTGAGCTTGAACTAGAGAGAGCTTCGCTTGCCGCGCGTAAGTTGAGAGTGTTATCTAAAAAAGACCCTGAATTAAAGTCAAAGCGAAAGAAAATTACAGACTTAATAATCGCTTATGAATCCAAACATTGGCGTGATAGAAAATCAATTTCTGATCAACAGATAAAGGAAAGCGATAAATCAGAGCAAGTCGTTCAAAATGAATTCGAATTTTTTGATTCGAGAAAAAAGCTTATAAGGTCGAAGCTCAAAAAACTTGGAATAAATCAACAAGAATTTGGTCAAATATTAGGTCACGAAAGCAAGTCATATATGTCTGAATTAATGAATGGTATAGTACCATTTACTTTGAAAGATCTTGTTGTCATAAGTAAACTATTGAAGATTAATTTAGATAAACTTATCCCTACGCAGTTAAATGAAAATGATAAACTAAACATTGAACAAAAAATTAAAAGCTTGGGTAAACCCAAAATTAAATTAGACAAAGATATCTTTGCCATCATTCATTAACAAACTTAACCATCGCCTATGTATTGGGACCAACTCAGTTCGCCAGCAATCGCAAAATTAGACAGATCCATACCTGTTATATTACCAATTGCAGCTATTGAGCAGCATGGACATCATTTGCCATTGGCCACAGATAGAATGATCGGCGAGCATTTTTGCAGAGAACTGGATAAAAGAATCAGTAATCAGATTTTAATTCTACCAACGATATCTGTCGGGTGCTCTGAACACCACAAGGAATTTGCTGGGAGTTTATCTGTGCAGCACAGCACCATGTTGCAGCAAATGACAGACATAGCCGATTGTGTCAAACATTATGGTTTTAAACATTTATTGGTGCTCAATAGTCATGGTGGCAATCAAGGTATCGGTCAAGTATTTGTCGAAACCTTCGGCTACAGAAATCAAGACATGCTAGTCGCATTGGCCAGTTGGTGGAGAGTTGCTACTGAAGAGTTACAAAAGATTCAAACTTCAGGGCCAGGCGGGGTAGGGCATGGAGGTGAATTTGAGACATCGCTGATGATGGTCATCGCTCCTGAATTGGTCGATCAAGATGCATTGACTGACAAAGCCAATATACCAACCTATGATTGGGCTGAAGGGGATCTGGTTGTAGGTGCAAAAGTGAGTACGTATCGGACGTTGAAAGAGATGACACCGACAGGGGCGTATGGAGAACCGAAGTTGGGTACAGTGGAGAAGGGACATGCGATTACTAATGTGGTTGTTGATCAGCTTGAAAAAATTCTTGCAGACATTTCTTAATACACAAAGAGGTCAGACCTGTGAGCCTTTGGCTTAGATCTTTGGCGGTTGGGTGGAAATACACAAAAAGGTCGGGAGACCTTTTGTTCACCTTGATTTCCCAAAGTGAGCCAAAGGATTCAAAGTGAGCCAAAGTGAGCCAAAGGTTTTTAACCTCTTGGCGGCGGGTTCTCTGAGATACACAAAGAGGTCGGGAGACCTTTTGTTCACCTTTCTTTCCAAATTGAGCCAAAGGATTCAAAGTGAGCCAAAGTGTGACAAAGGTTGTTAACCTCTTGGCTCATGGCGGGGTTTTCTGAAATACACAAAGAGGTCGGGAGACCTTTTGTTCACCTAGATTTCCCAAAGTGAGTCAAAGGTTTCAAAGTGACCCAAAGGTTTTTTAACCTCTTGGCGGCGGGTTCTCTGAGATACACAAAGAGGTCGGGAGACCTTTTGTTCACCTTTCTTTCCAAATTGAGCCAAAGGTTTCAAAGTGAGTCAAAGGTTTCATAGTGAGCCAAAGGTCTCCCGACCTCTGGCGATCATGGAGATAATCGCTCAATCATCCAATTCTCATTTTCCCTACGAAACCGCAATCGATCATGCAAACGCCCCGGCCGTCCTTGCCAAAACTCGACCACTTCTGGTACTACCAAATACCCACCCCAATGCGGAGGCTTTGGAATATCGTCTGTGTCGTCAAACCGTTCTTCCGTCTCTTTTAATTTTTTTTCGATGACTTCTCTGGAGGCAATCACCTGGCTTTGGTCTGAAACCCAAGCACCTATCTGGCTGGAGCGAGGCCTAGATTTGGCGTAAGCTAAAGAATCTTCCTCACTGATTTTTTGGACGTGGCCTTCGATGCGAACTTGTCGTTCGATTTCTTTCCATAGGAAGCAAAGGGCCACATTGTCGTTGATGGCCATCTCCTTGCCTTTAGCACTGTCATAATTGGTGAAAAAAACAAAACCGAGGTCAGTGATTTGCTTCAGTAAAACAATTCGAGAAAATACCTTTTGATCCACACTAGTAGATAAAGTCATTGCATTTGGCTCTGGTATGTTTGCTTCTAAAGCTTCGTCAAACCATTGTCTAAATTGTTTAATGGGATCAGTATCCAAGTCCTGTTTGTCCAACTGACGTTTTGAATAATTTAGACGTAAGTCTGAGATGCGTTTATCCATAGATCACTTTATGTATGGGTTCTACTGTTTGGTCCTCCAAAGGTATGTGCAATAATTCTAATGAATCCATTGATTTGATTTGGCTGATGCTGATGGTCCGCACGCGATCATCCCAATTCATTAAAAAGCCAATGCTTCTGTCTTTTTCTCCGCCTGCCCTATGAATATTGACAATAGATTCTGGAGAATGCTTGTCGACTTTTTGCAGTTCTTGATAAAACCAATCGCTTCGTTGACGAATGGCTTCATTCCCGTAAAGGGTACAAGAAGACCACACATAAGCCTCACTTCTATCCAAAGTCTTGATGTGTTTGACCTCTTCATCCCAGCGTAATTCAAAAAGGTATTTTTTATCTGCAATGACCATCGTGAAAGACTCAATTCCATTCAGATTGATCTGCTCCAAAAAATCTGGGGCAGAGTCGTATTCAAAATATTGCTTCATCATCACGCCTCTACTGTGACGGTAGGGAAGATTGCGTTCGTGCTTTACAAAGGCACCATTCAACAAACAAATCGCTCGACCTTTATCCGAAGCAATGATCCAAGATCCGCCTTTAGTGTCCGCAGGATAATAAATGGTTTCCTCGCCAACCTTCTCCGTTTGCACATTGTAAGCCGCTCTCGCAGGTGCCTCATCACGATTGGAGGTAATGCAAAAATGAGTCTCTCCAATAGGTATGTAACTAACCAGGCACATTATAAGTCGCCGAGTTGAGGTCTGATCACGATGTCTTCGATGACGGCCGAAGGACTTAACTCTACGGCATTCCAGCAGACTAAGGCGATGTCTCTCGCAGCCATCAATCTGTCCTTTGGCAAGTCAATATCTCCCCAAGCAGCTGACCACGTAGCGCCTGGCATGACAGCCACGACACGAATGCCTTTCTCTTTTAATTCGTCGCGCAACACTTTGGTATAACCATGCAAAGCAAATTTACTCACAGTGTATGAGCCCGAATTAGGATAAGACATCAAGCTTGCGATTGAGCACATATTGATGATGGTACCTGCATTCTGCGGAAGCATCACGGGTAAAATACTCCGCGTCATGTGCACCGCACTATACAGATTCGTATTGATCTGACTCACCATGACATCTTCGTCTTCGTCGAGCAATTGGCCCATGACATACACACCAGCGTTGTTGATGAGGATGTCTATCTTGTCCCAGTGCGATTTGACAAACTCCCCAAAGGCTTTGACCTCTTCCGGTTTGCTGACATCCGTTTGTTTGATGAGAATTTCCCTTTCGGGGAATGAACCCTTAAATTCAGATTGGACTGCCTCCAAATCCACTTGACTTCTCGAATTGATGGCAATATCCACCCCTTTTTCCAAAAATAACTGGCCGATGGCTTTACCAATGCCCTTGGTCCCACCCGTAATAATTGCTTTCATGAGCACAAATATCTATGTATCCAGTCAATTATAGGCAACAAAAGCCGTTTAATAGTATTAATATAATCTGTATGAGTTTTTTATAGGCTCTGAGATAGGAGTTTGGCACAAATTATCAGACATTCGCGGAGAATATGAATCCTGGATTTTTATATCATTTTGGCAAGTTCGTTCAATGGTTTCCCTCTATCATCAGTAAGCCCGAGAATGGGCGGATGTATTATAAAGAGGTAATACGCCAAATGTATGACATTGGTGTTGGGTCATTGATGATCGTTTTCGTGATTTCGATTTTCATCGGGGCGGTGACTGCGGTACAATTTGCTTACCAGCTCGGCAACAGTTTTATACCTCCATACTATATCGGCTACATCGTGCGTGATATGACGATTATAGAATTAGCGCCAACATTTACTTGTCTGGTTTTGGCTGGTAAGGTGGGTTCGAATATGGCTGCGGAGATCGGTGGGATGAGACAGAAAGAGCACATTGACGCCATGGAGATTATGGGTGTCAATACCAGTGCCTATCTCGTCATGCCTAAGTTGTTAGCAGCCTTAATTATGATTCCTATCTTGGTAAGTATCTCGGCATTAATCAGTAACCTTGGTGGCTATCTCGCATCTGTGCCTACAGGCTTTTATTCTCATTCAGAATATGTACAAGGACTTCGTTCGTTCTTTATCCCTTGGAATGTGGTGATGATGTATGTGAAAGCAGTCACCTTTGCCTTTATCTTGACCTCGGTGTCTTGCTATCAAGGCTACTTCGTCAAAGGCGGCAGTATCGAATTAGGGGCAGCAAGTACACGAGCCGTGGTGTTTAGTGATATATTGATTTTGATAGCAGACTACATCATCGCTATAGTATTGACAATATGATTCGCGCAGAAAATATATACAAGTCCTTTGGTGACAATGAAGTCTTAAAAGGCATTGACTTCACGTTCGAAACAGGTAAGACCAATTTGATCATTGGCAAAAGTGGTGCTGGTAAAACAGTTCTACTCAAAATACTTGTTGGCTTAATGGATCCTACTCAAGGTCATGTCTGGTATCACGATCGAGACCTAGTTGAAATGTCCAAAGAAGAGACTCGGCAACTCCGCATGGATGTCGGTATGCTCTTCCAGGGTAATGCGTTGTTTGATTCGATGACAGTGGAAGAAAACATCCGTTTTCCCCTCGATATGTTTACCAATCAAAAAATGAAGCCCAAACGAGAACGTGTTAATTTTTGTCTAGAAGAGGTCTCCCTTGCAGGCATCAACGATAAATTTCCTTCAGAAATATCTGGCGGTATGCAAAAGCGTGTTGGTATCGCCCGAGCCATTGTCCTAGAACCCAAGTACCTCTTCTGCGATGAACCAAATTCTGGTCTTGACCCGAAAACCGCCATCAAGATCGACGAACTCATCAGCGAGATCACCGTCCAACACAACATGACTACCGTCATCAATACCCACGATATGAATTCTGTTATGGAAATCGGCCAAAACATCTGTTTGCTGGATATGGGCAAATTGGCGTGGCAGGGGAATAAGAGTGAGGTGATGGAGACAACGAATGAGACGTTAGAGAGTTTTATTTTTGCATCACCGTTTTTGCAGAAATTGCGTGCTAAGGCGTTGAGTAAGTAAGGAGCTATGAGTTGGTAGCCTTTAGCTTGGTGAAAATTCCTGAAAAGGTTGATGGTTTTTTAGATGCAGTTGTGCTTATGAAAGGTAAGCCGATATTTTCAATTGATTAAAGTAGACAACTAATGAAAGTATTTAATTTCATTTTTTCTTTCTGTTATTTACTGTTCATGTTCTACAATTAATCGCCAACAACAAACAAATAGCGATCTAGAGCAAACAAGTAAAGGAAAAGTAATCACCAGCAAATTAGAGATATTGATATTGACCGTTTTATTTCAATTAAGAAATGGTCATATGAGCAGCCAATTAATCCAAAATTTTATATCAATCAAGATTTTGAAATAATTGTGAATATTCAAAAAGTAGAATTTCAAGAGATTTTCCAATATTAGAAGCTAGAATCAGAAAAGGAAAAATCATACCATAGACAGAGAAACTTGGGTGGCAATGGAAATTGCTCCTACTATTGGTATGGTCGTTGAATAGCTATAAGATTTTAATAATTAATTATTTAATATGCTATCACTTTATATTATATTATCAAGATTGATATAATAAGGATAATGAATGACGTAGTTCAAAGTTGGTTAATCTTGGACCGAAATTTAAACAGATAAAATGTCATCGGTAAGAGTAATATTAAGAGCAACACAATCTTCAGTTTTTAAATGTTTGATAGTTCAATCCGAAAAGTCACATCTATTGATGTCAACGTATTATATGAGACCCTTGAAATTGAGAATTGAGAAGGTTTTGAGAAATCCATAAAGCTTAGTTGGAATTTAACAGTTAAAAATTTGGTATAAAAATAAATTTTCTAAATTTAGCATGTAAAGGGATTTAGATTTCAACATCTCGACAACATTATACTAACAATTTAAAATTTTAAGATGCAACGTATTTCTTTTGGCTTGTGCTGCCTGTTATTAATTTTTACAACAACAATTTATTCTCAAATCAGTATTATAGAAAATGATAATATAGGAATCGGAATTGAGACTCCAATATACCCTGTGCATCTAAAATCATCTAGGAATGCGCACTCATTCGTATTTGAACAATTAAATGGTACAACTGGAGAAAGAGACGTAGTATCCATTATTGATAGAGATATTTCTTGGAGCGGCCAGGACCATTCTTCTTTGCTGAAACTTTGGAAAGTTGGTACTTTGAGCT
>CALLFA010000223.1 GCA_937997635.1 uncultured Saprospiraceae bacterium
GTAAATGTATTCTTTAGCCTCATTATTCATTTTTAAAGAATAGTTATAAAACTCCTTGTCTTCTAGTGCTGCAATTGCACCAGAAAGCCCCATCATATTGACATAACTCATCACTTTTGGCTTTAGCATATTTATGATGTCAGGTTGTGCGATTAAGTAGCCCACACGAACACCAGCCATCCCATACACTTTAGAAAAAGTATGTGATACAATAACATTTTTACCTTCTTTGATAAGCGGCACCATCGTAGGGTAATTTACATCACTGATGTAATCGCCGTATGCTTCATCAGAGAATACCAATGTCTTTTCACTCACGCGTCTGCAAAATTCCATCGCATCATTGCCATCGACTATGGTGCCTGTTGGATTATTTGGATTGCAAAAGAATACCATTTTTGTTTTATCCGTAACCGCATTTTCAATAGCATCTAAATCGTACGCCAGATTTTTATTTAAAGGAATAGCTTTTATGTTGCCGCCAAATTCTTCTGCATATGACAAGAGTGCTTTATAGGTTGGTGTCCCTGTGATGATCTCCCCACCATTCTTGCCATAGACTAATCCTGTCAATTTCAAGCCTTCATTCGAACCAGAGACTAAGAGGATATGATCTTTAGTCACACCTTCTTTATCCGCTATTTTTTGAATGAGTTCTTTGTAATGAGCTGGCGGGTACAAGTATGATTTCTCCATCGCATCGATCATCGCTTGTCTGATTTTAGGCGAAGGTGCATATCGATTTTCATTTGAAGACAGTCGAGTGATTTCGTCAACAGGAGAGTAGGGTTGATGCGAATCAGTGCTTGCAAGCATAGATTCTTTTGCATTTAATTGACAGCCACTTGTTGCAAGTGTTACTCCAGCTAAACCGCTGTAAGTCAATAATTGTCTTCGATTTAGTTTGGTTTGTTTTTTCATGTCGATGTGGTTTATGTCAACTGTAATTTCGAAAAAGATTGACTTCAATTAGTTTAAGATATTTCGAATTACTCGCTTTTTATAATTTTTTAATAAGGAATGCGAATTAACTTTGTCACTTCAAATTCCACCCTCATATTTATCCCAGTCTTCCACTAACTCATTGACCACTTTAGAACCAACAGTATAAGCTGCCTCCAGCGCAGGAATATATGCAGAGTAACCCTTACCAGAGAGCTTTTCTCCTGAAAGACTTTCATAAGCAGAAGCACCTTCCCATTGCATCGTAAAATTTGACGCGGTACGCAAGACCAGTAGGCGAGATTTGTTTACCAGCCCAGCTTTATGCAATCTCTCTAACGCATGATACGTCCCCATCTCTTCCATTGCCGAGGTCACAAAATTGCCTTCACCTTCCGTCCAATAATCTATCCAGTCATTTGCCCAGTCATTCAGCAGTTCACCATGCCAGTAGGTGCTAGCAGCAAGTTGATCCCCTTTAAGTACCATCGGTTTTAATTTAGATGCATCATGCTTTGTATATCTTTCACGCATTTGTCTCAACGATTCGTCATCCTTCAAGGGCACATCTTTTGTCAACTCATAAGCCCAGTCAACCAAGTCGGCATCTAACTTAATAACCATATCTGGTTTTTCCTTTGCGGGAAATGGCTTCTCATATGGTTCGGACTTTCTTAATGGAATGTAGCCTGTCGACCAACCTTCTGGTGTTTCACGCGGATCAATTTCATGGGACAAGTCACCATCAACCAACCATTCTGCCCAGGCCGCCGAACCAGTAACTGCATCCTCTGGGTCCACGCCTGCAATCCCCGCCACCAACCAATATGCTTTGCTTAAATCAAATCGCGGATCAGATCCTAGTGCCGTAATGGATATTCCAGCCTTTGTATTCCCGATACCAGTAACAATACCCAATACGCCTTTCTCTTCATTATATCTTAAATCCCGATACCCTTGCGGAAATGAAATCTGTTTATCTAGAGGTAATTTCTCCACCCAATATTGATGTTCGCCTGGACGATCTCCTGTGTCTTCGCCTGACTCAAACATGTTGACAACGACAACTTTGATTGGAATTTTTGCTGGCTCTTTTTCGGTAGTTGTTGTGCAAGAAAGAATGAGGAGACAAAGGATAAATAGGGAGAAGATTCGCATAGAACATTTATTTTATAGAAAAGCTTTTAGTTATTAGGCATTAGCTCTTTAAATGTACGGTTTTTAGTGTTAGCTTTTAGCTGTTAGCTGTTAGCCGTTAGCTGTTAGCTGTTAGCTTTTAGCTGTTAGTGTTAGCTTTTAGCTGTTAGTGTTAGCTTTTAGCTTTTAGCTGTTAGCTTTTAGCTGTTAGTTTTGGACGCGGCCAGAAAAAGTTGACAAAAATTCGAGTTTACACTCTTGGTTAAAAAATACATGTTGCTCAGCATTACATCTTCTTTTCTGTCTGTCCCCTATGATTGCTTTACAAACTAAAACTAATCAATTTCTTTAATTTTTAGACCAACTCTTTCGTTGGATTTTATAGCGTTTAGATTTAGCTCATTATTAGTTGGAGGCAAATCATTGATTCAGCTATGAGAAAGGCCGAGTCCTCTAATTTTGCGGGCTTTTTTTTTGATGACATACTTAAAAAATAGATTTAAAGTTTAACCTCAAACTTGTCAACCTTTTCTGGTCACATCCACAGCTAACAGCTAACCGCTAACCGCTAAAAGCTACCCCCCTATTTAAACTCAACCCCCTGCACCACCGTAGGATTCAACTTGGTACCAGCTACTTCTACTGCAGCCTCCACCCGAAAACTAGAATCTACCTTTTTGAGATATTTGGCTAATTTGACCAATCCTCTGGACACTAAATTAGAATCTCCCATTTCGTCCATTTCGGATTTGAGCAATGAAAATTCGAATTCAAAATCCACGAGTTGTTGCTCGTCCTTTTTTATGATGATTGGACCGGAGATATAGTGCTCGCCTAGGGTGTATTCATCAATCAAGCGATTTTCTTTACGTCCTCTGGCATACTTTTCAATTAGCTTTAGAGAAATGCCATTGACTTTCTGCTCAGACAGCGATTCCAGCTGGATTTTGCCTTTGATGACTTTTGATTGTTTGAGTACAACAACAGGCAAAAGAAGCTTAGCTTTTACGCCTTCAATGCCGAGTATATTTTTCAGTTTACCTAACATAGTATAAATAGAACATCAAAATACGCAAAAGAAGTTTACTAATGCTAGTTGAAATCGACTAACAAGTGTTGAGTTTCTACGAAAAGTGATGTATCTGCCAGCTAACGCTTACACCTCATTCCACAATTTGAATTTGCAGTACACAAGGCCTTTTTAATGACTACGCCATATATATCTCTCTCGCCGCACAAAAGTTCTAGTATTTAGCTTGAAATACCCCAAAAGGGGTATCATCAACAACAGGGGACATCGTCTCTTGCTGTTGTTATGTTTCGACGAAGAATCCCAACGGGACGACCTAAAGTTTAGACAATTTGCAAATAAATGAGGTCGTCCCGTTGGAACTCCTAAACACAACATCACTAGGATGGGGCGATGCCCCATCCTAGTGATGTAACCCCTTTGGGGTATTTGCTTTTTAATCAATCAATTATAATCTTAGTATTATTATAACTTTTTGCCGAAAGGCATAACTCATAACCTCCACCAATAGGAAGATTCATCACCCCCACCAGCTATACCAAAATGAAAATAGTTTGACTGATTTATCACGTAGAAGTTTTGTCTGTTGTCAAGACGAAAAACGTAGCGAATACAGGTATTCACGAGTATTTTCAACGATGAGAACAGATAAAAGATCAAGTAAGAAACGGTCAATCTATTTTCATTTTGGTATAACTCAGGCTTTTTGCAATAACATCTCTGTTGAGGCCAGACGCCTGCTGCCACGCTACCTCTTCTACACGAAACGCTTATGCCAACTGTCTTTCAAAGGCTTCAACCAAGCATTGAGAAATTCTTCTTTAGTTTTAACTAGATGGTCAAAGACGAGTGTCTCATCACTTATCGTTCCATTCGCGTAAGCTGCTTTAAAGTCGCTAGCATTTAAAGTATGTACGTTTTCTTCTGCGTCCATGTAACTAAACAACATTCTGTTAAAGAAATCAGCTTGAAAATGCTTACCTAGTTCTTGGACAAAATGAACGGAACTGTCTATAGAACAACCGCTCGCTTGTGACATAGTCTCATCGACAAATAACGTCAAAAACTGATTATGAAATACATTGCCGTATGACTTAAGTGCTTGGTTATGCGCTGTCCAATCGCCAAGAAATTTATATAAGTATCCTTGCATTTCAGTACGCTGTTCGTCGGTAAAAACAGCATCAGCCGGATATACCCAAACACGGGCTTTGTTGTCTAGTGCGATGAGATCTGCAACCATTACCAGTTGTTTGATTTGACGATCATTTCGGAGATATCGTAGACCATGAC
The DNA here is from genome assembly GCA_937997635.1 of uncultured Saprospiraceae bacterium. GTDB lineage: Bacteria > Bacteroidota > Bacteroidia > Chitinophagales > Saprospiraceae > CALFUK01. Next base: position 4,403 of record CALLFA010000223.1, read on the forward strand.
GTCCTCTTGTTTCTCTTTGGCTTTGACGCCATCGGACATCATTGTGAGGCAAAACGGACAGTTGACAGCAATGGCTTTTGCGCCTGTGTCAAGGGCTTCTTCTATTCGCTCTATGTTGATACGTTTATCGCCTGGCTCGTCTTCCTTAAACATCTGGGCACCGCCTGCACCACAACACAAGCCCTTCTCTTTGGCTCTCGGCATTTCTACCAAACTACTTTCCAATCCAGCTAATACGGCTCTTGGCGCTTCATACACACCATTCACCCTGCCTAGATAACAGGAGTCGTGATAGGTGATTTTCTGTCCAGCAAATTCGCCGCCTTCTATTTGTAGTTTGCCTTCATCAATCAATTGCTGTATCAATTGTGTGTGGTGGATGACTTCGTATTCACCACCTAAGGCAGGGTATTCGTTCTTAAGTGTATTGAGACAATGTGGGCAAGTTGTGACAATTTTTTTGACATTGTACATATTCAATATCTCGATGTTTTGCAATGCACTCATTTGGAACACAAATTCATTGCCTGCACGTCTAGCTGGATCTCCCGTACAGTTTTCTTCGTTGCCTAGAATGGCAAATTTTATGTCTGCATGGTGAAGTATTTTAGAAAATGCAATGGTCACTTTTTGCGCTCTTGCATCGAAACTGCCAGCACATCCTACCCAAAATAAAATTTCTGGCTCTTCGCTTTGTGCGGCCATTTCGGCCATTGTGAAAATCTTAAAACCCAT
>CALLFA010000224.1 GCA_937997635.1 uncultured Saprospiraceae bacterium
GATTTTGCTTCGCTTATGCTCTTTCCAGTAATCAACCATGCAAAGAGAGAACTTCCAACAGCTAACAAGACATACGCGACGATCGATCGCGACCAATACTTATTAACATCAGGTGAATTCAAACTGAATGCACAATTAAAAATGGCAAAGAACAGCAACAAAGCAGAACAAACCAACCAAGGAAAAAAAGGATCTTCTTCAAAAACACCTAATTTCTCTAAGGCAATACCTCCACCTATCCACACGAGCATCACCAACAATATCGCAATTAACTGAGTGAATGGATTCACATGGATATTACTTCCGTTTTTCTGATTCATGCGTACTTATAACAGCTAGATGATGTGAATGTTGATTTTTATGAAAATTTTAAAACTTCTTGAATTTCGTCCCTGTAATTTTTCGGCGTTGCACTCTAATTTGCTCGCTTATTGGTGTGGAATATTCTTTATATCCTATGTATGCCAGATAGGGTCCTGCGATGATCATGCCGATCATAATATAGAAAGCAACATTATTTGACGTGTAATATATAAAGGAGATTAGTAAGCCAAACACAAATAAAAAACCTCCGATGATCATTTTATGCAGACCAGCTTCTTTTAATTGCTTTTTCATTTCTATGTCTACTTGTGCTTCGTCAATGACTCCTAAGACATACTTCCTCATTTCGGGACTCAAATCTGTGACACCTAATTTTGTAAAAATTTCTTCTTTGGAGTATCCACTATAACTTAAAGATTTAGACTCATCTAATAGCTGTCGTTTTTGTTCATCCATAATCTAAGATTACTTTACAAATTCACCAATCAAGTCATATTCTCTGGCATCCGTAATGAGCACCTGACTCAAATCCCCTACTCTGGCATAAGACTCTTCTGCAGGAATGATGACTTCATTGTCTACTTCTGGAGAGTCAAAAATTGTGCGGCCATAATAATGAGCGCCTTCTTTTCTATCAATCAAGACTTTCAACTGCTGGCCAATCTTATCAATATTTTTCTGATAAGATATCTCTTGTTGAATCGCCATCACACGATTCGACCGATCTACTTTGACCTCATCTGGAATATCATCTGGCAGATCATGTGCAGAGGTCCCTTCTTCATGCGAATATTGGAATACACCTAAACGCTCAAATTGCATATCGGAAATAAACGCACATAAATCTTCAAATTCTTCTTCGGTCTCACCAGGAAATCCCACGAGCATGGTAGTTCTAATGTGAATATTAGGCACAGTGTTTTTTGCATGTTGCAGTAAGGTTCGCATGTCTTGCTGTGTTATCTGTCTGCGCATCCGATCAAGTACTGCGTCGTTGGCATGTTGTAAAGGGATATCGAGGTATGGACACACTTTAGAAGATTGAGCCATGACTTCAAAAACCTCCAACGGAAATTTAGATGGATATGCATAATGCAAGCGAATCCAATCAATACCTTCTACTTTCTCTAACTCTTGTAATAAGTGGCCAAGTTTACGCTCTTTATAAATGTCTAATCCATAGTATGTCAATTCTTGTGCAATGAGCATGATTTCTTTTACACCAATTCTAGCTAAACTTTTGGCTTCATCGACAAGAGACTCCATTGTCCGAGACACATGTTTACCTCTCATTAAAGGGATCGCGCAGAAGGAACAAGTCCTGTTACAACCTTCAGATATTTTGAGATAGGCATAATGCTTTGGCGTAGAAATCTTTCTTTCACCGATAAGCTCATGTTTGTAATCTGCATTAAATTTTGCTAGCAAGCCAGGCAATTCCATTGTACCAAAGAAAGCATCTACTTCAGGAATTTCTTTCTCGAGGTCATCTTTGTATCGATGTGACAGACATCCTGTAACATATAATTTTTCGATATTTCCTTTTTGCTTTTCATCTGCATATTGGAGAATGGTATTGACAGATTCCTCCTTGGCATTTTCGATAAACCCACACGTATTGACAATTATGATATTGGCATCGTCTTCTTTGCCTTCATGTTCCGCACTGATGTCATTTGCTTGCAGCTGAGTAATGATATTTTCAGAGTCCACAAGGTTTTTAGAACACCCAAGGGTGATGACATTAACCTGGTCTTTTTTAAGCTTTGTCTTCATCAGCTTCAAAGATACTTTTATCCTAGGTAAATCGTTTTGTTTCTTATGAACTTAGATGGATTTAATGAAAATTTAAACTTGATTTCTATGTTAATGAACTCCTCCAGAAAGCCAGCGAAAAAAGCTTTTTATAGAGATATTATTGCAATTTGTCTCTTGCTTATTGGTGCCAATATCAGCTATAGCCAATTTGGCATCAACATTCGCTATTTATCCAATGATTTCAATGAGTGGTCCGATATCACAACAGAATTTTCAGGAGGTCCCATTTGGGAAAACAATGTTGAACTAGCAGTAGACTATTGGTTTAGACCAGAAGAGATTAGAACGGAATATTATGTCGAAGGCACTTTGGGTTTGGCCAGCACATCACAAGGTTCTCGTCAATATGATTTGACTACGTTTGGGCTAGGGATTCGATCTCATGTTTATATATTCGATTTCAGAGGAGATTGTGATTGCCCAACATTTACAAAAGAAGGTGGCTTATTTAAGAAAGGATTTTTCCTACAATATGGTGTTGGAACAGCGTTTTGGTTGAAAAATGCAGACCCTGACCCAGATCACAATAACCTTGCAATTGATCTTCATGCCGGCGCAGGATTTGACATAGGCGTATCTGATCTGCTTACTGTATCACCCTATGTCAGTTATCATTATATACCAAATGTACATTATGATGGTTTTATACAAAGCCATGACATTACAGATATGGAAGCGGACAATCGTACATCGGTTACTCGGTTTAGAGTTGGTGTAAGAATTGGATTCAGACCAGACTTTCTGCAGGAGAGACGGGCGCTTTATCGGTAGTCTGTCACTTCTTCTTTTTTCATATTCGATTATCGTTATAGTATGACAGTACTTTATCGGCCAACAATAGCTCGTTTTTGGAAACTTTAACGGTAAAAACTATGTCTTAAGTAGTTGAGACTTGTATTCTTGCATAATGAAAGCCATTCTTCTTATTTTCTTTACATCAATGTTATTATTTCTGTTCATGAAATGTAAAAGTTCGAAAGAATTTACCCCAGAAACATTTCAAGACAGAAAGCTTTTATTTGGTGCTGGAGGAGGATTCGCTGGGACTTATACAGAATACCTCTTGTTAGAAAATGGACAATTTTTTGGGCGCTTGAGAAGAAACAATGAATGGCAAGAATATGAGCCCATTCCAAAAAAAGAAACCAAACAATACTTTACTCAAATAGACGAACTCGGCCTTAAACAAACTGATTTTGACAGACCTGGAAATTGGTCTTACTACCTTACAATTGAAGATGGTCAAATGGAAAATAAAATCCAGTGGTGTATGGAAGCAAAACCACAAGATGACAGAATTATTTCATTTCACAAATCATTAATGGAGCTTACTAAGGAGCTACCACCTTTTCAACCAAACAATCTAGTTAGATAATAACCATTATGAAGTACTTTATATCTACGTGTCTTGCATTTCTTTTTTTAGTTTCTACAAGCAATGCCCAACACAAAATAGAACCAGATGTTAGTGTAATAAAAAAATCTGCGCCTAAAACAAAACTAAACATCAATCCTGCTTTTCGGAATATTGACTTTACACCTAGAAATCAAAAATCGATAACTAAAGAACCAAGTCAAAACAGGAAGCAAATAAATCTAAATAATGCCTTTAAATCAAAAGGCTTAGATATAAAGAGAGACGCAAAGACCTCTAGAGTATTATCGATCAAAGGAGCAACAAGTATCAAAAAAACGACAAAAGATCCCAAAGCACGAGCACTAGAGCATTTAGACAACTTATCCGATGTTTTACAAATAAAATCGCCTTCTCAGGAATTGAAGGTGATTGAGACCACTAAAGGAATCAAAGACAATGTGCACCACAAATTTCAACAGTATCACAAGGGCATTAAGATATTGGATGCTCAAATTAATACACAAGAAAAAAATGGTCAAGTCTATTTTGTAAATGGAAATTGGGACAAAACACCTAGTGAAATAAATATTAACCCATCCATAGAATCCAAAACAGCCATACAGCATGTCATTGACGATCTTGATCACTTCCAACCCATTCCTGACAAACTGAAGCGGTTTGTCAACAACAAGCAGATACAATCCGAATTGGTCATTGCCAATTTAGAAGGAAATCAAACGCTTGTCTGGTTTGTCGACATCTATGAAAGTTTGTCAGAACACTGGGAATATATGGTAGACGCACAGACTGGTGATATTCTAAAGAAGTTGAATGTTGTCTGTAAAATTGATGGTCATCATCATGGCAAGCTGGAAGATAAAACTACAGATGCTAAAACTACAGATAATAAATCTATATCTGCATCAACTCTCGTGGACGGCAAGACAACCAGTGTGGGTAGAGATTTGTTTAATCAAGCGAGAAATATAAATGTATATGAGTGTCAAGGTGCTTTCTTTTTAGCTGATGCTGGTCGCTCGATGTTTCATGGCAATGAGTCCGACTGTCTGAATGATGATTTATTGTTGCACGGCATGATCAACACCTATGACGCCATGGGTACGACACCGACAGATCCAAGAACTTTCAATTTTAATTTTGGCTTGACTACACAGCGCGATGTATGGAATGACCCTAGAGGGATCTCAGCACACACCAATGGCGGACAAGCGTATGAATATTTTCTTAATACCTTTGGCAGACAATCCATAAATAATGATCGAGGAAACATTGAATCATTTTACAATGTAGTTGATGAAGACGGTCGAGATATGGACAATGCCTTTTGGACAGGGGCAGCAATCTTTTATGGTAATGGCAGGCAGGCATTCAGAGGACCATTAGCAGCGGCTGTAGATGTTGCAGGACACGAAATGTCACATGGTGTGGTACAGACTTCGGCCAATCTTCGGTATGAAGGAGAATCTGGCGCCTTAAATGAAAGTTTCGCTGATATTTTTGGTGCGATGATCGAGCGAGAAACTGGCAGCCTTAGACTGTGGGAAATCGGTGAGGACATCGTTAATACACAGATTTTTCCATCAGGGACTTTACGGAATATGGCTGATCCGAATAATGGAGGTACTTCTTTGTCAGACCCAGGATATCAACCTGCCAACACGCGTGAACAATTTTTTGGTAGAGAAGACAATGGTGGTGTACACATCAATAGCGGCATCCCTAATCTTGCTTACGCTTTATTTGCAGCAGATGCAAACTTAGGCGTCGGCATAGAAACAGCAGAACAAGTCTATTACAAGGCTTTGACTCAGTTTTTGACACCTCGATCGCAGTTTGTTGATTTGAGAGCAGCAGTTATAGAAGTGGCTTCGAATGATTTTGGTCAAGCAGCAGTAGCTGCAGCTGAAAATGCTTTTGATTTAGTAGGCATCACTGGTCAGGGAGTCACCAAAACTGACCTGCCAGATCGAGAGATCGAAACAAATCCTGGAACACTTGACCTTGTCATGTGGTCGGATGCATCTGCTGGTGCAGCGAGCTTAGAATCCATAAATTTTTCCACAAACACAGGTAATTTTACCGGAATCTCATTTGACAGACCTCATATTTCTAAGCCAAGTATCTCTGATGATGGACGGTTTATTGTTTTTGCGAATGCCAATCGACAAGCTCAATTAATTGAGATGGACTGGGCTACAGGAAATATAGTGGAAGAGGTTATTCTATTTGATGACGTTCGGAATGTTGTCATCTCTAAAGACGGTACTAGACTTGCTGCTGTGACTGGTGATTTAACAACGAGAGATTTTAACAATTTGATCTTTATCATTGATTTAATCAGTGGAGAGCAACAGGCATATGAATTGAATAATCCAACATTCACTGAAAACATATCTACTGGAGAAGTGCTTTTTGCGGATGTCATGGAGTTTGATTTAATTGGTGAGAATGTCATTTATGATGCATTTAATTCTCTTGAAGGAAGTAATGCATTGGACTTCACCTATTGGGACATTGGAATCATTAAAGTTTGGGAAAATAATACTGGCAATTTCGAGCCAGTTGGAAACAACATATTTAAAGTGTTTAATGGGCTGCCAGAAAATGTCAGTGTAGCTAATCCAACATTCAGTAAAAATAATCCGGATGTCTTTGCATTTGATTTGAGAGAGATTGGCGTTATAGATCAAGATACAAGCTACCAGGTTTTAGGTGGAAACTTAAACAGTGGCGCAGTAGGAGAAATATTCGATAACAACACATGGGGATATCCTAATTATTCTGTGGATGACAGTGAATTGGTATTTACATTTGATGATAGTCCATTCATATTAGGTCGAGCACCTTTAGGACCAGATAGAATTTCTCCAGGCGGTGATGCTGTACGCTTTGTAGAAACAAATATACCTCAATGGGGAGTTTGGTTTGGCACTGGAAGTAGAGACTTATTGTCAGATACGGAGGATCCAGTGGTCGGAGAATTAAACATCTACCCGAATCCAGTTGTTAACACTATCCAAGTTGATCTACCAGAAGATCTTGAAGGAGATAAGCGCATTGAAATCTATACTTATGAAGGGAAAAGAGTCCTAACTGAGACATTTAGTTCTTTTGATAATGCGGGATCGATCGATGTGTCAAATTTACCAAATGGGTCATATATGCTTAAATTGTCTACAAAAGATGCCTTGTTTACCGAAAAAATTATGATTCTGCGGTAATCAATGTGTATTTTTACAATAATAGAAGTGAAAAAATTACGTTTAAACACCATAATTAAATAAAATGAGTCCTCGTACATATAAACTTTTTCTCCAAGCCTTTCTTTTACTATGTGTAATCGCAGTCTTTGTCTCTTGCAACAGAGGTACTGGTTGTCCAAACGCATTTTAATAAATTAAGCACATATGGCAATTCAATGGAACATTATCGACAGTACAAAAGCTGTTGATCGAGCAATACAAGATTCACAGAATCAAACCATTCTTATTTTCAAGCATTCTACGACCTGCCCTATCAGTGGTATCGCTAAGATGCGCTTAGAAGGTGATTGGGATATCGACTCTCTTCCGACATATTACATCGATGTAAAAAGCTCTAGGTCGTCCTCTCTTTATTTGGCTGAAGCAGTTGATGTTAAACACGAGTCACCACAAGTCATCATCATTGACAAAGGTGAAGCCATCTATGACGTCTCACACCTTGACATTTCTTTAGCAGAAGTAAAAGATGGGATGAAGGAATTGGAAAATAATTTCTAAGCCTTTTTCCAAGCTCTCGTCATTTCTCTTTTTTTACCTGGACCAGGTAAGGCCTCTAATGAAAATCCACTTGCTTTAAGTGCACGTTTGAATGAGCCCTTGGCGCAGTATGTCACAAGTACACCCTGATCTTTTAAAGAGGCATACATGTTTGACATCATCGGTAATTCCCATAACTCTGGTTGCGTGGTGGGTGCAAATGCATCATAATAAATAATGTTGTAGCTATCAACATCATCTAATTCTTCAAACTTATTGTTTACTCTTTTGAAATGAAAGTTGTCTATTCTTACTGTCTCACCATCTTTTACTTCATGCATCTTTTCAAAGTGATCTTGCAATTGAGGCATCTTTAGATAATCCACATAATTTAATTGACTGAGTACGTCCTTTTCTATCGGATAGGCTTCTACGGCTGTATAGTTTACACTCAGGTTGATGTTTTTGGTGGTTTCTATTAGGGTGAGTAATGCATTCAATCCCGTACCAAAACCTATTTCTAGAATATCCAACTGGTGTATCCCATTAAGGATCATTCGGTGAAAACCTGCACAAAGGAATACGTGGAGGCTTTCTTCTACGGCGCCAAAGGCGGAATGGTAGGTCACACCGAAGGTATTGGAGTGGAGGGTCATGGAACCGTCTTGTGTTTGTCTGGGTTCTGTGGTCATGGTT
>CALLFA010000225.1 GCA_937997635.1 uncultured Saprospiraceae bacterium
TGATGGTACAATGTCAATCGTCATTCCTGGTCCATTGGCTCCAGGTGCTAGCACTACTGTTGATGCCTCTTTTGTAGTCAGTCCTGATTTTACAGGAAACTCCATTACGAATGAAGCTGAAATTAGTTCTGCTGATGACGATACCGATCCGAATAACACAGCTCCAACAGATGTTGATAGCACAGCGGATGATGACAATACCAATGATGGAAACGAAACTGATGACGCTGTTGATGGCCAAGCTGGTGATGAAGATGACAGCGATTTTGCCGAGATTCCAATTAACAATCAGCAAGTAATGTTAACGTTTGACCTTGCGCTCGATAAAAAGATCAGTGCTAGTCAACCATTACCTGTACAACCTGGAGAAACGGTAACATTTGCGATTACCGTTTACAACCAAGGTGAAATCGATGCTTACAATGTGAACATTGTGGATTACATCCCAACGGGACTCACTTTAAATAGTGGAAATGGCTGGACACAGACGGGAGATATTGCAACAATGACAATTGCTGGTCCAATCGCCTCAATGAGTGCGGTGACTGTAGATATTGATTTTACAATTGACCCTGACTTTACAGGTGAGTCAATCGTAAATGAAGCTGAGATATCCGACGCAACAGATGTAGATGGCAACCCTGTCACAGATATTGATAGCACACCGGATGATAATCCATCAAACGATGGCTCACCAGTTGATAATGAAATCGACAATACTGGTGGAGATGAAGATGATGCTGACTTTGCGCAAATCACGGTTGTACAACCAGAATTGTGTGGTGCGTTAGCGTGTAATGGAAATGTTCAGATCAGCTTAGGAGGCTGTGAACTTGAGATTACTCCAGACATGCTTTTAGAAGGTCCAACATTTAATGCGCCTTATGAAGTCCAAGTATTTGACTTGAATGACACGCTCATTGGGAATGTGGTAAATGGTAACCATACAGGTGAACCACGTATGTACAAAGTTGTCTGTGGTGAGAATTCTTGTTGGGGTACTGTAACTTTGGAATATAATCGAATCCCACAAATACCAAGTGAATGTGATAACTACATTCCTGACCAAGCTATCTCATTTAGCGGTGAGTTACTTGATACGGAAACTGAAGAAGTATTCCAAGCAGATGTCGATGGCTCAACTGACTGGTATGCAGAAGTTGTACCGTTTACGGTCGATGAAGATTGTCAAGAAGTGATTCTTGATCTAGATTGGAATTTCCAATGGAATTGTGGTACACCAGCTACTACAGTATGGTGTGAGACAGGAGCTCAAATTTCTATTATCAATTCTTCTGGCAGAGTCATACTTGCTCCTGTAGGTGCGGCAACTGTTTTTGCGGGAATCAATCTGACTGATCTTGTTGCGGCTGATGCACTTGGTGGTACATTATCGACGGGAGACTACCAATTATTGATTATTCCTAATGCAGAACTACCAACTCATGCAGATGGTTGGGATGCAGAAGGTACATATTCAGGTCAATTGAGATTCAATGGTTGTGAGCCAACTTGTGTCACATGGTGTGGTCAAGGTGCTCCAGAAGAATTCGTAACACTTGAAGAATTGGATGAGATAATTGCATCAGGATGTTATCCGAATATTGTAGGAGATGTTAGTGTTATAACAGAAGAATTTGGTGACACGTGTGATGGCCTTGTGAATGTGAAATACTTTGCTAATGTAGAAATTCATGGAGTGGTTCAAAAGATGCAAATTATGGATCAATCATATGCAGTCGAGCCAATTGACATTGGGGATATAAATTCTCCTACAGGTCCAGTCCTGTTGAATTGCGGAGATGATGCTTCACCAGAAGGAATATTCGACTTAACGGGAAGTGGTAGCTTAGCTTATCCATGGTTCGTTGATGTCCATACGCCAGGTGTAGATTCTATTTGCTCTAAAACACAAATAGTACACTATGAAGTACCAATTGATACCGTACAACAAACGGTAGAAATTGACGGCGTTTGGGTATTACTTGATGTTGTAGAAAAAGAATTAAGAGACTCTACAATATGTATTGAAAAGGTAGCAGAAATAGCTTTCCAGAGAGTACCAGTAATTGGTCAAGTGTGTAATATTTTGACGTCATACAACGATCTTGAATTCCCTGCATGTGGTAGTGGTAAGAAAATTATCAGAAACTGGTCAGTCATTGATTGGTGTACTGGTGAGACTCTTAATCTCTTGTCACAATCCATCGAAGTTACCGATCAGGAAGCCCCAGCATTAGTCGAACCATTTGAAGATGCAGTGGCTAGTATTGAACCATGGACATGTACAGCAGAGTTTAAAATAGATGAAGCGAATGTGACAGACAATTGTTCTGAAGACATCAGTATAAGAGTTGTAAGTTCTGAAGGTATTTACGATCCTGAGACTGGCTACATAGTAGGCCTGATGTTATCAGAAGAACCAGTTGAAGTAGTAATTGCAATTGAAGATGATTGTGGGAATGAAGTCAGAGACACATTTAATCTTACGGTCGTTGATGTTGTTCCTCCGGTAGTGATTTGCCAAACTGACATACAAGTTTCCTTGACGGGTAACGATGCTGAAGGTGGAGCCAAAGTTTATGCAGATTCCGTGGACGAAGGGTCTCATGATTCATCATGTGGTAATGTCAGTACATGTGTGATAAGACAGGTTGATTTTGAAGATCCTATATTGGATGCTGAAGGCCAACAAGTATATGTGACTTTAGATGGCGTTGCCAAAGCGGCATATCATTTTAACAGCAGCTGTTCGTATGATGGCGAATTCTCGCAAGAAGAATTGGATAAGTTTGGTGATGTGGTTCATTCAGAGACTCTCAAATATGTCGTGTGTAAAGATTATGTCAAGTTCTGCTGTGATGATATTGGTCTACAAGATGTTGTGCTGATAGCTGAAGATAAATCAGGAAATCAAAACTCTTGTAAATCTACAGTAGCAGTTGTTGACAAGTCTGGATCACAATTAGTTTGTGAAGACCTAACGATTACTTGCCTTGACGATCCGGCAGAGATACCAGGAGCGACAACTGTATCCGCTTGTGGAGGATCAGACATCAACGTGATAGAAGATGTACAAGTAGGCTCTTGTGGTGACGGTCAAATCATCAGAGAGTACTGGGTTGATTCAAATTCAGATGGTGAATTGTCTGGAGGAGATGCGTATTGTAAGCAAGTCATTACGGTTGAGCAAGGAGAGGCTGCTAAATTTGATCCGTATACAATCAAATGGCCGAAACACTATACAGGTGAAGTACTCGACGGCATTAATTTAGAGTGCAATGATGACGAGCTTGTTGTCACTGAAGGACATGTAGTCCCAATGGGTGACTTGTTTGCTTGTTCTGCTTTAGATGTTGCTGCCATTCCATTATGGTGTAATACGCCTTGTGGTCTGATAGGCACCAGTGTCGAAACAGATACCGTTATCGCTTCCGATGCTTGCTTGAAACTAGTCAAAAGATGGACTGTGATTGACTGGTGTGTCTGGGAAGCTAATGGCAGTGAAGTTGATGATGATAACGATAGTGCAAGAGATGAGTTTGTTGCAGTGGAAGATTGGGCTCAAGGCGAATGCGATGGTTGTGAAGCAAATTTATCTGATGATCCTGTTTACTTCAGATATGCTGAAGTTGATAATGACGGCTATTATTCTTTCGATCAAATCATCAAAGTCGCAGATGATACAGCACCAACAATTGATGTCGCTGATGTTAGAATAAATACTTCTGGCGGTGCTACGTCTAAAGATGACAATACGCCATGTGAAGGTTCTGGCACAATCACGGCTACAGCATCTGATCTATGTAATGGTGTTGAAGTCGCTTCAGAGTTTATTTCTTGGACAGTAAGTTATGACAATGGTAGTGAAACGACGACATCTACAAGTGTTGGATCTTCAATCACAATTGATACGGAGTTAGGGACAAATGGTGATGTGCATACAGTCACATTCTTTGCATCTGATGGATGTGGGAATAGTAGCTCAGCAATAAGTACAGTCACATTTGGAGATGAAAGTGCACCAGTGCCCTTGTGTATCTCCGGCGTAACTACGGCATTTATGGAGGAGTCTGGCAGTGTGGATGTTTGGGCAGTAGACTTTGACTTGGGAAGTTTTGATAATTGTACAGACATCAATTTCTCTGTGGTCTTGAGTGGCGAGACACCAGCAGATCTGAATAGTGAAGGATTTGCTGATCAGGCTAACATCACATTTACTTGTGACGATGTGTCTAACTTTTATGAGTTGGATGTCTATGTATGGGATGCAGATGGAAATCATGATTTCTGTACAGTTGGAATATTAGTCAACGGTGACTGTGATAGAGAGATTGGCAGTGCAGCTAACATCGCAGGTAGCATACAGACTGAACTTGGAAACATGATTGAACGTGTTGTCGTGACCTTAGATGCTCAACTTTCTGAATATCCAAAGTCGACAATCACCGCAGTGGATGGAAGCTATACCTTTGCCAATAATCCATTAAATGAACGTTACCAAATAGATGCTGATAAGGAAGACGAAGCCATCAATGGTGTGAGCACATTAGATATCGTATTGATGCAAAAACACATTTTAAGTATTGATAATTTTAGTAGCCCCTATAAAATAATTGCAGCTGACATCAATAATGATGGTAAAGTGACTGCAACAGATATTATAGCCTTGAGAACATTAATTCTTGGGAAAGTGGAAAGCTTTGAAAATAATGATACTTGGAGATTCTTAGATGCAAACCAATCGTTCTTCGATGAGGCAAACCCATGGCCATTCACTGAAATCATCAACATTGAGGATTTGCAACATGATGACTTGGATAATGATTTCATTGGAGTGAAAATTGGAGACGTCAACAATACTGCAGTTGTCAATTCTCTATCTGTAGGTGAAACACGATCAAATGGAACGCTTGTATTTACAGCCGCTGATACCTATTTGCCAGCAGGTCAATTAATTTCGATCCCTGTTCGCGCAACTGAATTTAACAATGTATTCGGCTATCAATTTACGATGAATTCCATTGGTGCAACGATTACATCTGTAGACTCAGGTGTCCTGACCTTGGATGACAATAACTATGCATTGTTTGGTGACAATATGACCATGAGTTGGCATACTGATTCAGCAGTGAGTTCTGAAGATGTCTTGTTTACAGTAACTCTTCAAACTCAGAAAGCAGGATGGTTGAGTGACATGATACACATTAACTCTTCTATCGCAGCAGCTGAAGCATATCAAGGTCGTTCACTACAAAAAATGGCTGTTGATATTGAATTTACCAAGTCGGATGATGGAGAATTATTTGCTCTGTATCAAAACGAACCCAACCCGTTTGTTAAACACACAGTGATAGGGTTTATGTTACCAAAAGCAAATGAAGCGACGATAAGCATATTCAATACGAATGGAAAATTCATTACATCTTTTACTGACAATTTTGTCAAAGGATATAATGAAATACGAATAGATAGAGAAGACATTAATTCTTCTGGAGTTATGTTCTATCAATTGGACAGTGGGGATTACAGTTCCAGCAAAAAAATGATTGTTTTGGATTAATTTTATTAAAAGTTAATCAGACTAGGCCAGTGCTTCCCCCACGTTTGCGCTGGCCTTTTTTTACGGCAAGAGAAACGGAGTCCTTTGCCTCAGATATCACTTCGATACGGCAAGAGGAACGGATTCCTTTGCCTCAGATATCGCTATTAGGATTGATACCTGAATCGAAAGTCTTGTCAATTTATGGCAAGAGAAACGGAGACCTTTGCCTCAGATATCGCTTCGATACGGCAAGAGGAACGGATTCCTTTGCCTTAGATATCGCTATTAGGATTGATACCTGAATCGAAGGTCTTGTCAATTTATGGCAAGAGAAACGGAGACCTTTGCCTCAGATATCGCTTCGATACGGCAAGACAAAGCGAGTCCTTTGCCTCAGATATCGCTTCGATACGGCAAGACAAAGCGAGACCTTTGCCTCAGATATCGCTATTAGGATTGATACCTGAATCGAAGGTCTCCGTACCTCTCGATGTATTCATACATAAATCATTACGGCAAGAGAAAAGGAGTCCTTTGCCTTAGATATCGCTATTAGGATTGATACCTGAATCGAAGGTCTCCGTATCTTCGATGTATTCAGAAAAGTTTAAGTCAAGCCGCATTATTAATGTAAAGAAGCAGACATACTATCTTCTTAATCTTAGATTTTTACTCTAAACATCAAAAAACACATGTTTGTGTTCATATGAAGAGTTTTTAATTGCATAGTCTCACAAAAATTATAATCATGAAATTAAATACTCAATTATTCATTATCGCTTTAATCTTTAGTTGTTGGAGCTGTACACAAGATGGACTTGAATCCACAAATCCTGAATTAGATAGTACAAGTAATATTCCAGAGGAAACATATGCAAATGACAACATAATTCCTGGAGAATATATCGTTGTTTTCAAGGAGGATACTCAATTAAAATCTTTATCACTTATGGATAAATACGAAATTCCAGAAAGTGAAATCAAAAGCATGGAAAAAGTCTTATCCAAAGAAGCAGAAGCAATACTAGCTAAAAATGTAATTAAAGCAAGCAAATTAGATAAAGTATACCTTGGCGCAGTCAATGGATTTAAGCTATCTAATATCGATCAAGATGAATTAGATTTATTGAAATTGGATTCTAAAATAGAGTCTATAGAACCAAACAGAATTTATAATGCAAATTTACCAACTCCTGTTTTAGAGCAACCCCTTAGCTCAAAAGAATTGATAAAATATGCTGCAAAAACTGAAGATGAAAATGCAGAAGAAGGTGTTGTTGAAAAGTCATTGGAAATACCAGTAGATAATACTTCATTTAATAATGGTGAAATAATCCCGTGGGGTGTGAGATGGATTGGCAGAAGAAATGGAAGAGAATTACAAGCAAAAGTATATGTTATAGATTCAGGAATAGCCCGTCATCCTGACTTGAATATATTTGCCGGACAATCAAGAAGCTTTATTGATGGTGAAGGATGGGAAGATGTTCGTGGACACGGCACACACGTAGCAGGTATTATAGGCGCGAAAAGAAATAGAAGGGGTGTCGTTGGGGTGTCTGAAGGTATTCGGATGGTTGCTGTAAAGATTCTTGATGCCGATGGTAATGGGACTGTAGATGGACTAATCTCAGGTTTGAATTATGCTTTTAATAGAGCAAATCCCCAAGATGCATTTAACCTAAGTGCTGGTCCACCAAGTAGGTTTACTTTGAATGCATTAGATAATGCAGTTAGGAATTTGTCAACAAAAATAGTTGGTGCTATTTCTGCAGGCAACAATAATGATAATACAAGATTTTATTCACCGACAAGAATAAATGAAAGTAGAACGTGGATAGTTGGATCCCTTGAAAATAATATTCGTCCTTCTGGCTTTTCCAATTTTGGAAATGAGATTGATAGATGGGCTCCTGGTGGTTTTATTATTTCCACCTGGCTTAATGGTGATTTTCAAGTGTTATCAGGAACATCGATGGCTGCACCTCATGTAACTGCTTGCTTGGTTCAAAGAGGAGATAATACCGTTAGAAGAAGAGGAACTGCCTCGAAAGGAGGATTTACAGATCCTGTAGCCAGAATGTAAGAGAAATAATTATAGATTTTATATACTATAATTTAATTGAATTTTAAAGTCATTCAAAAGAGGTCAGTGTTTTTTCATTGGCCTCTTTTTTATTGAGCACATACTATAATTTGAACGCTTAGTGTTTTGCCAAGGACAACTTCAAACGATGGCGCAAGAATCATTGTTTCACCAGGAATGAAAGTTACACCATCTACATCAACAAGGCCTGAAGCTTCAATAGTTTTAGCACCAGAATATTCTGTATGTGCTTGAACTCGATTGACTATGATCTTATCCTGTAGACATTCTTGCGGACAAGGAACACAATCAAAACCACCACAATCAACCTCTGTTTCAGTACCATCCAAAATGTTATTGTGACAACTATAACAACTGTTGTCACCAACCTGAGCTGAAGGATTATAATTAATTGCATTAGGATCAGTGCAACCACGGATTACGGGATTTGTACCTGTCAGCAGAAAGTTGTCCAATGCTACCATTCCTGTCCAATCACCACTATTCCCATCAGTATAGCTAAACTTGACTTGGAATTGATTGTTCCTATATTGGTCTACAGGCAGAGTAATGTGTTGCCCGCACTCAGACGCCCAAACATCGGACCAAGGACATTCGGTAGAGTTATCAACTAGCAGTAAAGTCCAACTTGACCCATTCCAAATTTCGCATTTGAATTCACTATTATTCGATCCTTTTCCGTCACTAAAATCATGAAACAAATAATCAAAACTTAAACGTACATTTTGAAATTCAGAGACATTAAATACAGGCGAAAACAGTTCAATAACACCAGTATAGCCTGTATTGCTATTGATGTCGTCATCAAAGTATGCCATACAACTTCCGTCCAATGTTAAGGGTGTAAAGGCATTTGATTGCCTCGCATAGTTTTCAATTTTCCTTGTTGAATCCCCAACACTCCATTCGTATGGGTAAGCGAAATAATCTTCATTTGTGCTGAGTTTGGTCCAATTCTTAGGCATGACACAAGCATTGAAGTTTTCGCTATAATACAAATCACAAGTGATGCTAGGAGTAGTAAATCTTGCCATACTTCCGCAAGCAGGCATACCATTAAAGGTTTGATAAATGACTAGTTCCTTCTCTTCTTTACTAGTAGATATTAAACCTTCAAGTTGTATTGTTTTTGCTGATTGGTCGATAACTCGCGTAAACAACAATTCGTCGACTTCTATAAACAAAACGGTGGCTTCTGACAATGTATGATCAATGGCAATTTCTAAATCATAATTAGAATAATTACCAAGCTGGCAATTACTTGTTGTGATACCTTTGATTAAAATTTGATTCGTATCATCTGTGTTAAGCAATTTTGTTAATGTATAGTCTGGATTACACAATGCTGATATCTCCAATTTTAGATTTGTACAGGGCGCAAAATTATATTGATGCTGGTACGAATTTCCTTGCACAATTGTATCAAGTATAATTGTATGAAAATTCTGATTTTCAAGTTTGATATTGACCTCTTGATTTGGCTCTGAGGCCCAGGAAAAATTAAGGTTATCTTCATCAAAGACATCCAAGGCAAAAGACGATAATGACTCACAAGACGTCAGACAAGTTGAAAAACAATTTGGACCATTCAAGATGGCATTGATTCTGTTTATTGAATTGGAAGACCATTCTGTGCTATTGGTAAGAAATGGTGCCATGATGGTCTGTGAGCCAATTGCATCGTGGCTAGAATTTAAGTTGTGTCCGATTTCATGTGAGCAAAGTACACGACGTTGCCAATTTCGAAGATTGATGTCTTCAAGAATGTGATATTTCTCAGGACCGCATACACCATTCGAATGGGCAAAACCAACTGTGGAAAATGACTGATCTTTATGTAAATCTCTACCTGTCCAAAGTTGGCCCAGATCGTGAGATTGTGTAAAACCACCAGCTTGTGCCCAATTTGTAAAGTCATCTAAAAGCACTTCTGCATCTGCATTCGTAGTCCAAGGATCACAGTTCTCACAAGTAGAGACAACATGCTCCACGATTCGAAAAGAAACATCCTTCGCGAACTGACCTGCATAATCGTTTGTGGTCATGAGTATGGCATTCATACTTTGGTATACGGCTTGTTCTACACTTGATGAATGTTCCAATAAATAAGTATAATCTAAGGCTATAGCCAAATCTAACTGAACACAAGACCCTGTGGATTTGAATTCTTGGTTCAATCCATCAATGATATTTTCAGCTTTTGGGTGACTGCATTTCATTGATTGCTCTTTGTCTTGCAAATTCACATCATATACCACAAGGCCTTTTTCACCTTTTTGAAACTTGTCCAGTCGTTCGATGTACAGTTTAGTTTCATCTGCGACTATAGAAGCCTCTATTTGCTGACCAACAATCATGAGGGTCACTTGCGATTCTGGTTGGTCTTTAATGGTGCCAAGATAAAATTGGGGTTTGTCTAGCTGTACTGGCAATCGATGCTTAGTCCCATAAGTAGACCACAATGTATGGTTTTCTGCTAGCAGGTCTATGGAGGACAATTCAAATTCCCACTGATATTTATTACCCAAGTGTAGAGTGAGAGAATGTAATTCTTTAGAAATATCTGGCCAAGAGGTTAAACGATATAGACTAGCTTCAGATGGAAGATTGTTAATCGCCTTTTGTTCTTGAACGGAATATGGTTCAAAAAGGACTTGCTGGCCGATGAGTTGGGAATATGTATTCAATAAAATGAACACAAAACAGTACCATCCCGTACAATTTAAGGTATACGAATCCAAGGTAAAAAGTGTTAATTTTTACGCTACAGATTTCGTTGTAAAAATAAGCTAATTATACCTATAATTTACATTAGTACTACAAATTATGACAGACGTACTACAGATTGTACGAAAATTTTATCTTTTGTTTACAGATCGTCTACATAAAATGTCCGTCAACCTTTGCTGTTTGAGTAGAGCTCCTTATGAAGGGTTTAATCATTTGAACAAAACCATTGCATCATCGAAAGCTTTATGTTGTTTAATTTACTAACTAGATAGTTAATTCTTAACAGACATATAATTGGGTGTCTACGCAAAAGCGGTTTCTTTCTTAGTGTAAATGTATAAGCAAACTGTCTCCATTCTTAATAAA
>CALLFA010000226.1 GCA_937997635.1 uncultured Saprospiraceae bacterium
GTTTTACTATAGTTTGCACTATCGAGCGCCTTTAGCTTTTGTCGTATCTCTCTACTATACTCATGGTAGAATGCAATTCTCCATTGACCACGATGGTAAATTTTTCTGACCTCTATAATCGGCCTGTTTGTAGTTCTTTCTAAATGCATGTAAAACTGTGTTGTAAATTAATACGTACAATATCAAAAAAAATCCTCTCATTACAAAAAAGAATTGAGGCAAAGGTCTAAGCCTCAGGCTCACAGGTCCGTACCTCTTGCTGAGATTGAAATCGAGAGGTACGGAGACCTTCGATTCAGGTATCGTCCGGAAGCAATTATTGACTAGCTACTGGCAAGGGCAAATATTTTATACAAAAATCATTCAGGACCACAACTGAGGCAAAGGTCTAAGCCAAAAACGACGACAAGTGAGCCAAAGGTTTCTAACCTCTTGGCGTCTTGTGACGTACCCACATCCCGTACCTAACGGCACGGCAAATACAACCAATTAATTATACTACCCATATATTGTCCCTACGGGACAATTACATCCCACTTTGTGCACTGAGGTAAGGTCTAAGCCAGAGACTCTGATGAATAATATTTCTTCCGACCTAATTTCTTTTTCATTGAATGTTGGTTTAGTCAGGTCAACCTATATCAGGCATTGACATTAATTCAACATTAAGCATTAAACATTCAAAATTAATAAATCACTCCTCCTCACCCATTTGCTTATCTGCGCGGAGCTTATCAAAAAGGGAATTCAATTGCCACATTTCATCAAGAGTATCGTCTTGATAGACATCAATGTGAGGGATTCTTCTGACGTGTTTGCGTATGCGTTGAGATAAAATCTTTCTCAATCGCGAGTTTTCTTGCTCCAACTGTAAAATGACAGCCTGTTTGTTCTCTGTATTAAAGACACTGAGATATATCTTTGCTAAGCCAAGGTCACTAGACATTTTGACCTGAGTCACAGTGACAAGGGCTTCATCTCCATAGATATATCTTCCTTCTTGTTGAAGTACCAAGCTGAAGTTGCGCTTAATCAACTCCCCTACTTGTAATTGTCTTTTTGTTTCCATAAGATTTGGATATACTGCAAAGTTACTTTTTTAACCGCTGAATTCTCAATCCAACATGAGAGCAGTATTTTGTAGTCGTTTTGAAACAATCACATTTACAAACAAAAATTGAATTTCTTAAAGGAGTGGGGCCTGAAAGAGCCAAACTGCTTCAGTCTGAACTTCGTGTCTACACCTGGTCTGATCTGATCTATGAGTTTCCATTCCGATACATCGACAAAACAAAACAACATGACATCAAAGACATTTCAGTGGATGGAGAGCAGGTCCTGCTCAAAGGCACTATTATAGAAAAGAAACTAATCAAAGGAAAAAGAGCCAAACGCCTGGTAGCAAAATTCAAAGACAGCACAGGTTTAATCGAGCTCGTTTGGTTTCGAGGTGCAAGTTGGATTGAAAGCGCACTGCAACTTGGTGTGGAGTATACAGCATTTGGCAAGGCGACAATTTACAATGGTAAGAAAACGATTGCTCATCCTGAATTGGAGTTCACACAAACAACTGACGGCAAAAAAATCCTGCAAAGCAAAATGGACCCTGTGTACCATTCAACAGAAAAGTTAAATACTCGTGGCATTGATGCTAAAGCCAGAAAAAGAATGGCAAAAACCGTTCTTTCAAAAATAACAGAGCAAGACCTTGCAGAAAATCTAGATGATAAAATCATCAATCGCTTAAAACTCTGTTCTCGGTATGAATCCATCAAATGGATACACTTTCCAGCCAATGAAGAACAATTGAGAGCAGCACAAAACAGAATAAAATTCGAGGAGATATTTTTTGTGCAGCTTAAGATGTTGTACGCAAAGAAAGTACGCGAATCAAAATTCAATGGCTGGGTTTTCGAGAAAGTCGGGGAAAAGTTTAATGGTTTCTTTTCAGAAAAACTGACTTTTGAATTGACTGGTGCCCAAAAGAAAGTCATTAAAGAAATACGCAAAGATCTCGGCTCTGGCATCCACATGAATCGACTGTTGCAAGGAGACGTCGGGAGTGGTAAAACCATTGTAGGTTTGATGTGCATGCTGCTTGCCATAGACAATGGCTTCCAGGCTGCATTATTGGCACCAACAGAAATATTAGCACAGCAACATTACAGTTCGATTTCCGAAATGGTTGAAGGGCTCCAGATTAATGTTGCCTTTCTTTCTGGCACCATCAAAGGCAAAAAGAGAAAAGAGCTATTCAAATTACTCCGTGATGGCGACATCGATATCCTGATTGGTACACACGCCATCATCGAAGATCCAGTCGTATTTAAAAATCTTGGATTGGCGATAACAGATGAGCAACATCGATTTGGTGTTATGCAACGATCGCGTCTTTGGAATAAGAACAAAACCAAACCTCCCCACATCTTGGTGATGACAGCCACACCAATCCCAAGGACACTTGCCATGACAGTTTACGGAGATCTTGATGTCTCTATCATAGACGAATTGCCACCGGGTCGTAAACCAGTACAAACAGTACATTTCTCTGAAGCTCGCCGTCCAGAGGTAATCGAATTCATGCACAAGGAAATCAAAAAAGGTAGGCAGATATATGTCGTATTTCCTCTAATCGAAGAATCTGCGAAATTAGACTTGCAAAATCTGAACACAGGCTATGAAAATCTAGAACAATATTTTCCAAAACCTGACTTTCAAATCAGCGTCGTCCATGGTCGCATGAAACCCAAAGACAAAGACTTTGAAATGCAGCGTTTCGTGAATGGAAAGACCCAAATCATGGTAGCCACTACAGTTATTGAAGTTGGTGTCAATGTCCCCAATGCCTCCATCATGATCATTGAGAATGCAGAGAGATTTGGTTTGTCTCAGTTGCATCAACTAAGAGGTCGCGTCGGTAGAGGTGCCGAACAATCCTTTTGTATATTGATGACCAGTTATAAACTCAGCAAAGAAGCCAAAGAAAGGCTCAAGACCATGTGCAGAACGAATAACGGATTCGAGATAGCGGAAGCGGACATGAAGCTCAGAGGCCATGGCGATATTCAAGGCACACAGCAAAGTGGTGTTGCCGCATTTAATCTATTGAGTCTGGTCATCGATCAAGAGATCATCAAGACTGCTCGAATCATCGCACAGCATGTATTGAAAGAAGATCCAGAATTAGAAAATCCGTCTAATCAAAGAATCAAAAGAGAACTGAATCGGATCCGTAAGCATACGATTGATTTGGGGAGTATATCTTAGTTGGCATTAAGTCAAAGTAGAAAAAAATATTTGCAGATTGTTAACTTTATAGTTAACTTTGTCTTTTGACGAATAAACGAGATATAATATTCTACAAGCAGTACTTTCCAAAGTTCTTTGCGGAACAACCTAATTCCGTTAAGGAAAAAATTGCTTACGTATTTAAAGTTGTAAGAACTGTTGAAAAAGTACCTGAAAAGTTTTTGAAACACCTAACAGATACTGATGGATTATATGAAATTAGAATAGATGTCAAATCAAACGCATACAGAATATTTTGTTGTTTCGATAAAGGCAAACTAATTGTATTATTCAACGCATTTCAAAAGAAAACACAGAAAACTGACAAACGAGAACTTAAAAAAGCACTAAAACTAAAAGATGAGTACTTCAAAAGTAAAAAGTAAAAAACAAAAAATTCTTAACGCTAAAAATGTTGATGAATTATTCGACATACAATTCGGTAAAATCGGAACAAAAAGCAGAGATGAGTTTGAAGAAAAGGCTCAATATTTTGTGATATCAGAAATGCTAAAGGAAGCACGAAAAGAAGCAAACTTGACACAAGAACAACTTGCAAATAAAGTTGGGACTAAGAAAAGTTATATATCAAGACTTGAAAATGGAAAGTGTGATATACAACTCTCAACTCTTTATAGAATCTTTGAAAAAGGATTAGGTAGAAAAGTTAATTTACTTATCGGGTGAATGAAGACCTACTGACAACACATGCTGACGATGGCATACCCTACGGGTTACCCACGTATCATAATTCCGTTGAACAAACCCTTCAACAAAAACCATAACTTCATCAAGTATTTAGAGAATATATTTCTAAAAATTTAACATGTTATCCTTATAATATCATAACAACTAATGACTTAATAGCAATGTTGCCACAAATAGAAAATACTGGCATAACTTACATACAGTTATGTGAACAGAATAAAAACGGTGTCATATTTTCTATGGACGTAGAACAAACACAATGGAGCCAAGTAACCCACAAACTTTACTTTAAATGTCCAAACCTAACATCATATGTACTTGAATCAACAAGTGGTAGACTTGCGAAGGATACAACACTAAATTTGAACTTAAAATATGCAATCGAAATTATACCACATTCATTATAAACTTACAGATAGTAAGAAGTTTGGTGAACTGCACGCGGTCGAACGCTCAAAGTAAAAACGCAAAGCACTCTGGCTACGGCCATGACGTTATAGCAAATACAACTGGCAGAAAACACAGAGTCAAGACCTAAAAAACAGAAACCGATATCTTGATTTCTCAAGGGCTATCAGGAATAATATTTTCTCAAAGATGCTAACTTAGTAAGAAATTTATTTAGAGAAATGATAAGTATTGTATGCCATCCAACCCAATAAATAATTCAACCCTCCACTATTCAATACTAAAAGGAATTATTGATAATGGATTCGCTCCGAGCGCTGAACAATTAGCTAAATCACTGGAAGCTGACACACAAGACGTCATACAAGGTCTCTATGATCTACAAGAGTATCATGGCGTTGTGCTTCATCCTCACGAACCAAAGGTATGGGTCATTCATCCATTTTCACTAGCACCAACAAACTTTTATGTACAATCATCTAAAGGCGAATGGTGGGGAAATTGTTCTTGGTGTTCTCTCGGAATTGCAGCTTTGATCGGAGATGATGTGAAAATTACAACCACCATTGGTGCTCAAACCAAACAAATAGAAATCAACATTATTGATAATAATATTCAAGAAAAAGACTACTTGATCCATTTTCCTATTCCGATGAAATATGCTTGGGATAATGTCATTTATACGTGCAGTACCATGTTGATTTTTGAAAACGAAAAACAAATTGACGAGTGGACAATGAAGCATGATGTACAAAAGGGAGACATCCAACCTATTGAAAAGATTTGGAATTTTTCAAAACAATGGTACGGCAATCATTTAAATCCCGAGTGGACTAAGTGGACAATCAAAGAAGCTAAAGCTATGTTTAGAGAATTTGATTTAACGCATAGTATTTGGCATCTCGATGGCTCTAAAGAACGGTTTTAAAGATCTAAGCGTAGTTAGGAATCCAGTTTACATTGTATTCTACTCCAATGGGTCATGACCATTGGAAAGGAAATCAATGCTTCCGAATGACTCCAGAATAAACATGCTGGCACTTGTTAAGATAATCAACATCAAGCTATCTTTTTAATTTCGACTTCATCTAAGTCAAAACCATTTAAGCCCCACATCTCTATTAACCTACTGTCACTAAAAAACATTTTTCTTCTTTGTTCAGTAGTAGCACGATCAAAAGCACCTTTATCGGCAGTATGTAATTTTTTAAGTATCAATAAAGAAAAAGCTTTCAATGGGGTTAAGTCTTTGTGTTTATTCAAGATAGATCCCAGATTAAATCGCTTAGTTAAGACATAATTTACGGCTCGATTAACCACATTCATAAATACATTATTTCGCTTATGATGAAATAACCATTGCCAAATTCTCCATGATAAAATAAAGTGTAGAATTTTTGCAAAAATTGTTTCTAGAAAAGAGGGATGATGTAGGTTTAAGGAAGACGTCATTCGCTTATCCATTAAAAAATACATTGTCACATGTTGCAAGTGTTTTAACGAAATATGAACACCCATGATTTTATTCATTGAATCATGAAGCGCCTTTGTCAGCGATGGACCTGAGGCATTTTTTTTGCCTATACCTCTATTCAAAATTTGTCGATATTGCCTCCAGGCCTCGGCGTAATCTGTGACGATCAACTCTTCACTAATGCCAAGTGCTAAGCCTATTTTTTGCCATGTATGGAAAACAGCAAATCTTTCTTTTTTTGTCAAGTGAACACCAAGCTGATCAAGCCCCTCAATAACTGCCAATGAAAATAAATGATTAGTCAATGCTAAATCCTCTTGATTTATTGGTACACCTATAGGGATCTTATTATTAATGTTTTCTGCTTCCCACTTCTGTCCTTCAGTCCGTCTTAAAATACTGATGCGCATACCTGCATGCATCAACCTGACTTTTTGAATTATTTCTAGCCCATCATTTCCTGGTTCATACCAGTTTGCCTTATTTACGGCAAATACAAATTGAGCTGTTTCCATAACACGTCTGGCGGCAAATCTCTCTAATAACTTTGTGGTGTGCAAAACCTCTGCTGGGTTAGGACACATATATCCCGTCGGCAATGATTTAAAGAATAAAATGAACGTCATAAAATATCCATACCGATCAAATATCTCTGCAGATATTTTAAAATATTCTTTGTCTTGATCAGTAAATGTTTCACCAATTTTTTCGCTTTCAATAAAATACTTCTCGATCAGTTCTAAGTCATTCTCCTCACTTTGAGAATGATAATTATCAAGTGAATTAATGTTGTCTCGCAGATTAAGGTGATGATTTTGGCTTATCCTTCTAAGGTCGTCAATAATACCACAATCGGGATTCTTCCATAGGACCTCAGCTGCAGCATCCGCTAAAGGGTCACCTTGCATGCGCATCTCATTGAGGAACTCGTTTGAATATTTAGTTTTAGGCATTTTATGGATTTTGTTCTACATAATACATTTCTATATTTCCCTTATTTTTTACTTGTATCTCTCCCCTATGTGTACACGTAAAATCATTCTTTATTAACTCATACGTAGTCTTCGACAGATTGAGACGACCAGCTTCACATGCAGACTGAATCCTGGCAGCCGTATTCACACTATCCCCCCAGATATCATA
The DNA here is from genome assembly GCA_937997635.1 of uncultured Saprospiraceae bacterium. Taxonomy (GTDB): domain Bacteria; phylum Bacteroidota; class Bacteroidia; order Chitinophagales; family Saprospiraceae; genus CALFUK01. Next base: position 7,022 of record CALLFA010000226.1, read on the forward strand.
GGTAAACTTTTTATGACCCACTACTCCAGCGACAACAGGTCCGGAATGTATACCAATCCTTATTTCGCAAAATGGCAACGCTGCTGCTTTTCGTTCTTCATTGTATTCATCAACATAGCTTAAGATATCTAGCGCACACAATACCGCTTGCAATGCATGATTTTCTTTTTCTATAGGAAGTCCAGAAACACACATATATGAATCGCCTATTGTTTTTATTTTCTCAACACCATATTTTTCTACAATATCATCGAATGCTTGATACAGAGTGTCTACAATTTCAACCAATGCTTCTGGACTTAATTGTTCTGACATTTTGGTGAAATCTTTAAAATCTGTAAACATAATCGATACTGTCTCATATTTACGAGGCATGGCCTTTCCAGTAGACTTTAACTCTTGCGCGATTTCTGAAGGTAAAATATTAGCTAATAGTTTTTCTGATTGCAATTTAGATTCTTCTAGTTCTACTTTTTGTTCTTCAATTATTCGAGTTCTTTCAACAACCCTTGACTCTAAGTCTTCATACAATTCTGCATTTTCAAGTGAAATGGCGATTTGACCACTAAGCATTTGTAGTAGCTGTATTCGATCCTTTGTAAATACATTTGAACTCACATCATTATCCATATAAATCAGTGCTAATATTTCTGATTTGGACAATATGGGCAAACACAAAATTGATCTTGCTTTTAAGTGGTCATATTTTTCATTGCTGATTGCTATTTCTTGTTTCACGTCATGCACAATCTGAAACTCCTTTGTTGCAAATGATTTTCTGACTAACGCCTGATGTATTAAAGGCTCTTCTTCAAGCGGCATATGTAATGTCTGCAGTGTGTTCTGTGTTTCCAACTTACTTTTCGCTTCAATAATAAAGTGATTAGATTGATGTCTGATGAAGTACACATTTTGGGCACCGGCATTCCTCACGAGGATTAAGAGTAATTTGTCTAGAACTGCATTTATTTTCACCTCACCAGACAAGGCTTGAGCAGCTTGCAAAATCGTATTAATGTCCAAGGACTGTACAGCAGTGTCTTGACCAGTGCCGAACTGGTTTGAAGAAATCGCATGTTGACCATACATTGAATTACTTAATTGTCTGACTTTAGCATGAGCTCCCCATTCAAAATACCCAATACTTGCTTTATTCAATGCTGCTGATGCGACATCTGCTTGGCCAATTTTCTTGTAAAATTGAGCTAATTTTTCGCTGCAAATAGCAACCAAATGATGGAGTCCGAATTCTTCTGCCGCTTCAATCGCTTGCTTATAAAAACCGATCGCTGCTTCCTTTTTCCCTTCTAATGCTGATTGTTCAGCTTTAACTAGTAAATATTTTGCTTTGAAATTTGATGGAGACACCTCGGCCCACCTTTTCATTGTTTTTACAGTCTTTGGTATCTGTTTTTTGATCTTTGATACTACTTTACCTCCTTCACTCTGCAAGGCTAATGCTGTTAGCGTCTTAAACACTTTTTGTTCAGCCCATTCCAATAAGCCAATAACTGAATCCATCAGCGGATCAGCTAAACTTCCAGCAGATAGTGCCTCATCATACTCATTCATGATGTAATGGTATATGCATTTGCTCGAGTAATAATTAGCTAAAGGCAATTGCAAATTCAACTCATCATTCAACTTATGTAAGTGTTGAAGATGATCTTCTTCATCAACGAGTTCTTTAAATATCTCCTTAGATGGTGTCTCTCCTATTAAATCGAAAACAAACCTTGACCATGGCAACATTTGCTGTTGTGAAATTGTGGCATTTACACGATAGACAAATTTGAAAAAGCCTTTGGATTCAGAAAGCACATCTTGTAATTTCATTCCTGACATGACATTTATTCTATTCATAAATGTTGTCGCATATCCGGCATATATGATGTCGTTTGTTTCAACACCAATTTTGAATGCCTCTGCCAATTTGCTAAGCATGTCTTTGTAAGGTCTATTCCAATGAGCGACACATCCTTCAGCAATCACGATAACTTTGGATCTTAACGTCTTATCATTTAATTTTTCATTTAGCTTCAATCCTAGATTAGCAAATTCACAACCTCTATCATAATCCTTTAATTGTGCACTGATGACATAACCATAAAACGCATAAGCCAATGCAGATTCTATAGAATTACCATATTTGATAGAATAATTAACCATCTTGAGAATCTTAAATGCAAGTAGCTCTTGTTTTTGAAGTAGATAAGCTGGACCCCATAAATTCATCAATGTTTTCATGGCAATGATTTTATCAGCCGAATCCATTTGTCGATTATTCATTAGGCTATCGGCCTTCTTATTGCGCAAGGCGAATTTTGCTTTTAACAATTCCTTCATGACGTGTACCTGCGTCACTTTTTTTGGCAAATTAATAGATAAAAGATTTAGTGCTTCTCTTGCAGTATCAATGGCTAATTCATGTCGTTGTGTATTTTCGTAAAGAGCCATTTTCTTAGAAAGAATGTCTGCTTTAGCGAGGTTTGATTCAGCATTTAATATGGCTTCATCAAAAAGCCTTTCAGATTGTTCGTAATCCCCAAAGAGATAAGCGCATTCAGACTTACCGATCAGAAGGTCTTTATATAATTCCGTTGTCGATTGGTTTTCCAATAATTGTAACCCAAGACTAAAATATTGATATGACTGATGCGATACATTATTTTCAAGGGCTTTGACTCCTCCTTTTAAACAGAGGGCTGAAATTTCATTTTTTTCTGCACGATTTCCAATGAGGTCTTGACCTTTCACAAAATGGTTCAGGATAGTGAACAATTGATCATTGTCAGACTCATTCAATAAAATTTTACCAATCTCATAGTGCTTTTTCATCCTATCCTTTTCAGGAATCAAAGAATATGCAGCTTCTTGAATTCTATCATGTTGGAATTGAAACTCATAGTTTTTTGAATCATCTGAGGAATTATCATCCCACAAATCGCTTGCATGTAGCTTCCCCCAAAAACCAATTGGATTAATGTAATCCTCCATCGCCAATTCCCAAAGTATATCTGACAATTCAGAATTAGATTTTGCTGACAATATCATTAAGCTATTAAAATCGAATGTGCTTCCTATACAAGCTGCTATGCTTATGACATCTTGAGATTTTGCAGAAAGGGAACTCATCCGATTCAATAACAAATCGACAACGTATATGGAGATGTTAAGTTTTTCTATATCAGAAATCTCCCAGTTCCATTGTTCTTCATTCGCATTATATCTGAGGTAGTCTTTTTTATATAAATCATGTAGTAGCTCTTTGACAAAAAAGGGATTTCCTTTCGTCTTATTATATATAATATGAGATAATTCCTGAGTACCTTCAACTGGGAGATGAAAGGTATCTGATAGCAAGTGATTAACGTCAATTTCTACTAACTCTGTAAGTTCAATTTTACTGATTGATCTCGGGTTTTGCTTTTCAATTGATCTTATAGTCATTGAGAGAGGATGGGAATCATCAACCTCATTACTGCGATAGGCACCAATAACTAATATCCCCTTTGTTTGCTTCTGTATCAATTTAGTCAGTAATTCCTGTGATGCAGTATCTGACCATTGTAGATCATCAATAAAGAGTGCTAATGCACTTTTATGCATGTGAAAAACGCCAAGTAAAGCGATGATAGCATCCGTCAATCGTTGTCTTCCTTCTATAGGCCCAACTCGTATTGGCTCAAAGTTTTCTGACACTAAAAGTTGTAATGAAGGCAGCAATTCAATGATAAATACAATATCTTCTCCAACAGATTCTAATATAATGTCCTTCCATTTATCCACTTCTGGTTGAGGTTCTGACAAAATAATTTGGACCAAATCACCAATAGCATTTAGAAAAGCACTATACTCTATATCACGATTAAGTTGATCGAATTTGCCAGTGATGAAATAGCTATTATCCTCAAACACCTTAGCTCTCAATTCATTTATCAAGCGCGTCTTTCCAATGCCTGAAAAGCCAGAAACAAGCAAAAATTTTGAAGCGTTGGTCTTAGCGTCATTCCACCTGTCTGTAATGATGGTTATTTCCTCATCTCTACCGTATAATTTTTCGGGAATACTGAAAAAATTGCTTCGATCTTTCTCTCCGACAATAAAGGTATCTCCCGATTCGTCATTCTGCCAGATACGGAGACATTTGTCAAGATCAAATAAAATACCGACTGTACTTTGATACCGCATATCAGCCTCTTTGGCTAATAATTTCAGAATCAGTTGTTCTATATGCTTGGAAATATTGACGTTTAAGGTCTTTGGACTGATCGGTGTTTTAGCGATATGCGCATGCACTAACTCTAAAGTCGTTTGATATTCAAAAGGATACCTACCACAGGCCATATGGTATAAAATGACACCAAGTGCATAATAGTCAGATCTGTAATCGACCGACCTACCGATCCTTCCCGTTTGCTCAGGAGCAATATGCCAAAGCGACCCATAAAGATCAAACTCAGCTTGGTACTCTATCGTCATTTTACGAAGCTCACTGGCCGAGCCCAATGAACATAATTTAAGTGATTTATCTTGGGGATTGATCAACAGATTTGATAAACTATAATCCTTAATAATCAATTTTGCCTTGTGCAAATCGTCCAGTATTTTAGTTGCATTAATGGCTAAAGTGATAAACTCCGGAACGTTAAATTCCCAATCCTTTAAATATTGAATTAATGGTATACCATTGAAGTATTCTTTGTAGAGAATAAATTCTGATCCCTCCTGTAATAAGTCTGTTGACTTTAAAATATAATCACTCTTTATTGTATTTGATAATTCATAGTCATTTTTTAAAAAGACTAATTCATCAAGAACTGGAGCAAAAGAATTGAGTCTTTGTTCAAAAAGCCGTCGACCATATTGTTTTGAATTAATAAGATTATAGGTACAAATGGAAGAAGAAAATGACACCATTTTTCTAGGAAGGTTTTTTAAATTTAAACACTTTGTAAGACCACAAATTTCTTTTCAGTGCTTGATATTGGTGATAAGTAGACCAAACATTTCTTCCTTGAACATCATTTCTTAATCTCAGTGCTTTGAGCACATGATGACTGATGATCCCAGGATAAAACATATAATATAAGCGCTTAGCCGATTTCTGGATATGATGAGTTATATCATTATTTTCTATGACTTCAAACCCAATAGTTTCTGCTTTCTGTTGAAAGACATTGTGCTTTTCAAAAAAAGGTACGGCCCAACTTCTTGCCCAATCATCCATAATTTGTTGTTCCTTATCAGTGAAGGCGTGGTCATTCATGAAAAATCCAGCTACGACTAAATAACTTGATGGCTTCAACAATCGATAAGATTCATTTAGAAAATCAGCCTTCTCATTAGCATGGCATACACTTTCTATTGCATAAATTCGATCAAAAGATGCTGACTGGAATGTCGTATTTGTAAAATCTTGAGCGAGGAATTCAGTCTTACCTAGTAAACTCAATTCTGCAGACATTTTCTTTGCCTTTAGTACTTGAGGCTTACTAAGAGTAATACCTGTGATGTTAACCTTATGCAATTTTGCGATGTCAAATACTGAACCACCTATACCACATCCTGCATCCAAAATATCTAAGCCGTCACACAATTCTAATTTTGTGCGTACATACTGATTCATGTTTTTCAATGCACTTCTTAAGCTCACTGTATTCTCATCCCAAAAGCCATAATGCAATGCATTTACTTTGTTAAGATGCCATAACCATCTATAATCAACTTCTGAAAATGTATAATAATTGATTATCTCTTGAGCCGATACTTGTTTCCCCATAAGTTACAAAATTGGAAGCTGAAAAAGGTTGGAGTACCTTTTTGCAATACCCAATTTAACAACAAATTCTATACTGTCAAACAAAATGAATACAAATCGCCTAAAGGATGTACTTACTTTAATCAAGCTTAGGACTTGATTGCAAGGCAAACATGATACCGAGAAGGCTTTATTGCTGCAAGTAATTCGTTACATATTATATACTAAGTACATGTTTGACACAAATGTAAGTACCCTAAAACCAACATTCATCGGAAATTTGAACTTGTCAGTAGAATAAGGTGATGCTATCTTCAATGAATTTGTATCTTGATTAAAAATTGCAACAATGGCAAAATACCGGACTACAGGCTGCTTCAAATTTCTCATCTTTTTAATATTTGCTGTACCTGCATCTTTGGCTATATCATCCTACGTGAATGGTGAGAATCCTATTGATTTCATAAAAGAAAAGCTTGGACAGACGAACTCATCAGATTCTGAGAGTACTGCAACAATTGAAAGAGGTACTAGTACCACTTCAAATTCAAGTAAAGAGATATCTAATCTAAATGCTGAGATCAATGAATTGCGAAATGAAGTAAGAAGTTTAGAATCTGAAAATCAGAATCTCCGCAATGTGATCAAAGAGAAAGACAAGGAAATAAAGAGTCTCTCTCAAGGGTATTGATTGCTTGCTCTATTTCAAAAATCTAGCTTCCAAGGGAACACGACCTGACACGGCCCCTTGGATTCTGTGTCAATAGAATAATTAAAAAAATAGCACTCATCTTTCAAACATAGATTTATTTTAATATGTCGTTCTATACTGAAATAATATTGTTAAAAATCGGGTGATTCAAACGGTTAATTCCTTTCATCTTTCATTTAACCTAATATTGAATGGCGAGAATAAATTCACAACTCGCTAAAAAGGCTTTTCTTTGTAGCTCAAACTTTAGAAATAAATACAATGGCAAAAGTTCTCATCAACGACGGCATCCACCCTACTGGATTAAAAAAATTACAAGACGCTGGTTTTGAAGTGTCTACAGACAAAATCGAGCAAGCTGATTTAATGGCAGAGCTTCCTAATTACGATGCGATTTGTGTCAGAAGTGCTACCAAAGTTAGACAAGAGTTGATTGACAACTGCCCTAATCTAAAAGTTGTGGGTAGAGGTGGAGTTGGATTGGACAACATTGATGTTGACTATGCCAGATCAAAAAATATCCATGTGGTAAATACACCAGCTGCATCTTCGCGATCAGTAGCTGAGTTGGTATTTGCACATTTGTTTTCCGTATCAAGAAGTCTGTATCAGGCAAACAGACAAATGCCAGAAGACGGCGATAACAATTTCAAAGGATTGAAGAAAGCCTACTCAAAAGGATTCGAATTAGAAGGAAAGACCCTAGGTGTTATTGGCTTTGGTCGCATTGGCCAACAAACAGGAAGGCTCGCACTAGGCGTGGGCATGGACGTTGTTGCCTCTGATCCTTATGTCGAAACGGCAACCATTGATATGGGAAGATTTGGAGAAGTTAATATCCAAACATCTTCAATGGACCAACTGCTAGCTGAGTCAGATGTGATCACTTTACACATTCCTTTTACTGGTGCCCCTGTTTTAGGAAAAGAGGAGTTCGCTAAAATGAAGGATGGTGTGGTATTGATCAATGCAGCCAGAGGCGGTACTGTCGATGAAGATGCCCTACTAGAAGCATTAGATAATGGTAAAGTAGCTGCCGCAGGTTTAGATGTGTTCATCAATGAGCCAAATCCGAGACAAGATCTGTTACAGCATCCAAGAGTGTCTTTGTCTCCACATATCGGCGCATCCACGAATGAAGCGCAAGAAAAGATTGGGATTGAGTTGGCGGATCAGTTGATTGATTTGCTTAAGTAAATCCAGCAAGACTCCCCGCGCATATTTAAAAGGCCAAGAAGCCGAGAGGCCAAAGAGGCCAAGAGGCCAAGAGGCCAAGAACCCAAGAGGTTAGAAACCTTTGGCTCACTTCTCGTTTATCTACCTGACCAGCTCTGTGCGCAATGTGGGATGATAATTGTCCCGTAGGGACGATATGTGGGTAGTTAATTGAATGTAATTGTCGTGCCGTTTGGCACGGAATATTGGTACACGACTATGCTGTAAATTTACTAATCGATCACGATCACATAACGTTAAGTACAATTAGGGTATCCGTGTACTTGCTGGCATCAAATTCAATAAGCCTCCTCAAATATTTCTATATCGAATAGTAACACCGTATTGGGAGGTACTAGATCGACAAAGCCCTCTTCCCCATAGCCGAGAAAAGACGGCAAAAGCAAAGTCATCGACGTCCCTCGATTGACAAGTTTCATCGCTTGATCCCATCCAGGTGCCATTTGCCCTATTGTGAATCGAATTGGCTTGCCTCTCTCATAACTGGAATCGAATACCGTACCATCCAAGAAATAGCCTTTGTAATCCGCCTTGACAGGCATGCCTCGTCGTAAAAGTTCTCCTGTACCCTCTTTATGAACGACATAAAAGAGCCCGTTAGATTCACGTTTTACATTTAAATTATGTTCTGCAATATAGTCTATGATGAGATTTTGATCTTTTTGGAACTGTGATCTGGGATTAGTTGTGTAGAATTGATATAAATCTGAAATAGTGCCTTCTTCTAAAGTGCCTGTCCCAGGTTGATTGGTGTTGATGGAATCGTCGACTTTAGTCTGTTTTGCATTGCAAGATGCAAACAGTATAAGAAGTATAAAGAAAAATGAAGTTAAAGCTTGATGGAGATTAGTCTTACGATAAAGCGTTGACATGCTTAGTAAGTTTACTCTTCAGATTACTGGCTTTGTTCTTGTGCCATGTATTCTTCTTAGCCAACTTATCAATCATAGAGATAACTTTAGGCAAAATCTCTTTTGCTTCTTTAACATCTTCAGTTTCTCTTAGCTTTTGAATGAGAGAACGAGTAGATTTTTTATAATATCTATTTCTCAGTCTTTTGACTGCATCTTGTCTGATTCTCTTCTTTGCTGACTGATGTTGTGCCATAAACCTATATAATTTTTAAAATGGAGTGCAAATATACGCTTATTTATCATAAGGAATCAAGAATATACGAATGTTTCTTCTTTTTGACAATGAATCATAAATAATTGATAATCAATTAATTAGTATTCAATTAGAGACAAAAAGTGCTTAGATTCTATTAGGAATATTGAAAAATCAGCCATTCTAACAGCTTTTATCGCTTAAGATAAGCCATCAAACCAAAATACGGATAACTTCAATTCTAATAAACCTTCATTCACCATTGAATAATCAAAACCATTATTTTTGTCCTTTGTTAGAGTTTTATTTCGTAGTCAATAAATTGAATTTTTCTCTGTATTGCAGTACTTTGCTCGCTCTTAAAGCTTAAATACTAATCACAACATGGCAGACTATTCTTACGTATTCAATGCACATCCTGAATTCATTGAAAACATGTACAAAAACTATGTGAATGACCCAGTTTCCGTTGAAGATGGCTGGCGCACATTTTTTCAAGGATTTGAATTCGCTTCTAATAAAAATGGACATTCAAATGGACAAGTTGCCATTGAATCAGGTCAACTAGTTAAAGAATTTGCTGTACAATCTTTGATTCACGGCTATAGAGATAGAGGTCACTTGTTGTCTGACACCAATCCGATCCGACAAAGAAAAGACAGAAAACCTTATCTGGCAATAAGTGACTATGGACTCACTGAAGCCGATATGAATCAATCCTTTGCTGCTGGAGCCGAAATAGGATTAGCAGGCGCCACACTAAAAGAAATAGAAGACAAACTAAAGAGCATCTACATTAAAAGTATAGGATTCGAATATGCTCATATTGAGAATAGAGATAAAAAAATGTGGCTTCGGGAGAAGATTGAGAATCGCCCGCTTGATGGATCACATGGATTGTCACAAGACAATAAAAAAAGAATTCTGGAAAAATTGAACGGCGCTGTTATGTTTGAGAAATTCTTACATACCAAGTACGTCGGTCAAAAACGATTTTCATTAGAAGGTGGAGAATCAATTATTGCTGGCCTTGATGCGATTATCAATACTGGTGCAGCGGATGTGGTTCAAGAGGTCATTATCGGGATGGCTCACAGAGGCAGATTAAATGTATTGGCGAACATCATGGGCAAGACTTACGAGCAACTGTTTAATGAATTTGAAGGTACTGCCCTACCCGACTTATCATTCGGTGATGGTGATGTCAAATATCACTTAGGGTATTCTTCACAGGTAGAAACGCCAAGTGGAAAAAACGTACACTTAAAACTTGTTCCAAACCCATCCCACTTAGAATCTGTCAACCCTGTAGTCGAAGGTTTTTCACGAGCAAAAGCTGACATTCTTTACAAAAGCGATTACGATAAAATATTACCAATTCTGATTCATGGAGATGCTGCAATTGCTGGTCAAGGTGTTGTATATGAATGTGTCCAAATGAGTCAACTTCCGGGTTACTATACTGGAGGTACCATGCATTTGGTTATCAACAATCAAATTGGATTTACGACAAACTTTGACGACGCAAGAAGTTCGACCTATTGTACTGGAGTTGCTAGTTTGATACAAGCACCAGTATTCCATGTCAATGGTGACGACCCAGAAGCAGTAGTCTACGCGATGATGCTGGCAACCGAATACAGACAAAAATTCAACAATGATGTGTTTATTGATATGGTTTGTTATCGGAAGCATGGACATAACGAAGGTGATGATCCTAAGTTTACGCAACCACAGATGTATGACATCATCAACAAACACGAGAATCCAAGAGAATTATATGTCAAGTCATTGATTGACCGTGGTGATGTTGATAAAAATATGGCAGAGAAGTTGGAAAAACAATTTTGGGATGACCTGCAAAAACGCTTGGATTCTGTCAAGCAAAAACCATTGCCTTATAAATATCAGGAACCAGAACAAGCTTGGAGAGAATTAAAGAAAACCAAGGATCCAAAAGATTTTGAAATCTCACCAGATACCGGAATAAAAAAAGCAATCATCAAAAAAACCTTAGACCATTTGATGAATGTGCCAGAGAGTTTCACTCCGCTTAGCAAAGTAAAACGCCTTAACAAGGGAAAGCAAAAATTGCTTGATGCTGGAAATCTTGATTGGGCTTTAGCAGAATTGTTGGCTTACAGCTCGGTGTTGCTAGAGGGCAAGAATGTAAGAATGAGTGGCCAGGATGTGAAGAGAGGTACATTCTCTCACAGACATGCTGTATACAACGATGCCAAAACATTTGAAGAGTATAACCGATTGTCAGACTTATCTGATGATCAGGGAAGGTTTATGATTTACAATTCGCTGTTATCTGAGTTTGCTGTGTTGGGTTTTGAATATGGCTACTCGCTTGCGTCACCAGATTCACTGGTGATATGGGAAGCTCAATTTGGAGATTTTTATAATGGCGCGCAGACAATTGTTGATCAGTATATTTCTGCAGCTGAAAGCAAATGGCAGCGAATGAGCGGACTCATTATGCTATTGCCGCATGGATACGCTGGACAAGGACCAGAGCACTCAAGTGCAAGGCTAGAGCGTTTTTTACAGATGTGTGCAGAGTACAATATGACCGTAGCCAACATAACCTCTCCATCAAATTTCTTCCACGCAATACGAAGACAACTAGGTCGACCATTTAGAAAACCGTTGGTCGTTATGTCTCCTAAATCATTATTGAGACATCCATCCTGCGTTTCTGACATTTCAGAAATAGAATCTGGAAATAGGTTCCAAGAATTAATTGATGATTCCAATTTCTCATCAGGCAAAGGAGTCAAACGAGTCATTTTATGTACAGGTAAAATTTACTATGACTTGGTAGACAAACGTAAAGCAATTGGTAAGGAAAAAGAATATGCTATTGTTCGTCTAGAACAATTGTACCCTCTACCAGAAAATCAAATTGACACCATCATTAAAAAATATGAAGGTGCAGAATTGATGTGGGTTCAAGAGGAGCCTGGGAATATGGGGGCTTGGCAATACATTTTATCATTCTTGCACAAGCAAGGCATCCAGTTGGCTTCTCGAAAAACTAGTGCGTCACCAGCTACTGGATTTAAGAAGAAGCACGATATGGAGCAGGAAGAAGTGTTGCAGAAAGCTTTTGCTTAGTATAGGGGGTTGGGGCGTTCGCAAGCTCACTGTTGGGGCGTTCGCAAGCTCACTCGTTAGGGCGCTCGCAAGCTCGCTCGTTGGGGCGCTCGTAGACTCGCTCGTTGGCTGCTTTTCCTTCAATCTAGCTTTAAAAATATCCAAAACCTAATCCTAATGACTAATAATACAACAAGGCGAAGCCGACCCAACAAGGCGAAGCCGACCCAACAAGGCGAAGCCGACCCAACAAGGCGAAGCCGACCCAACAAGGCGAAGCCGACCCAACAAGTGAGCAACGCGAACGCCCCAACAAG
>CALLFA010000227.1 GCA_937997635.1 uncultured Saprospiraceae bacterium
ACGATGATAGATTTGTTCTCTATCGGTTGATTGAAATTTTTAAATATTGTTGACTTGGCCATCAGTTGTATTTTTTAGAGTGAGAGATAGATTTGCAGAGATCGTAGATCGCTGTAGCAAATCGAGAATGTCAGAAAGACGATAGTAGATCTTGTTGCCTATCTGAGAGTAGGCAATGGTCTTGGACGTACGCCAGTATGCGGCAGTCCTTTTACTGATGTTCATAATCTGTATGAACTCTTGAGTATCAAACCATACTTGCTCAGGATCTGTCCTTTGCTTGTTTTTAAGTAACAAGACTACATCATCTAACTTGTCATTAATCTTCTTTACTTCTTCTTCAGAAAGTCTATAGTATCCCATGATTATCTTCTTTTGTTTTTGATGAGATAATCGGCTGCAGCTTGCTCTATTTCATCTGATGAGCTTTGTCTGTTTTGCTGTAGCCATTCGTCTATCTCCACTCTATTGAAGTAGAGCTTCTTACCCTGGGGGCAGAAGTGGGGAATCTTCTTCTGACTGGTCAGTTTGTAAAGGTGAGAGTTGCTGATGTCTAAGTACTTGGCAGCTTCATTGAAGTTGAGTACTTCTTTTTTGAGCAAAGATTGCTCGTCAATTTTTTGCTCTAATAGTGTGAGCTTTTCTAAGATTAAATTTTCTGAACTCATTGTTACGAAATTTTAAATGTTTACCAATAATTCGATGGTAAAATTCTCTCGTAACAGGCTGCTAATGAGTAAGATGGTTACATCTTACTACTATATCTTACTGATCTTACTGTTTTTATTTATAGTCCTTTCAATATGGTGTCTATTGTTTGCTGATCTTTCGGATATTGACTTTTGTTTTTATACAGATTATTCCTTTTCAATAAGGTGCCTTTCTTAGAATAGAAGAGGTTGGATTGTTCTATAGTTGTTGGTGTAAAATTTGTAAAATGCTGACCGATTTTTCCAATGATGTAGCTGAATTGAGTTGTTTCGCATTGCAAATAAATTGGTTGAGAGCCACGAACAATATCTTTACTTGTAAGAATAGAAATAAAGTCGCTAATGCTGCATCTATTTTCATCTACTAATTCCAACTGTCTTTGTAGGCTCCCCATTACAGATTTTAGATTTTCAACGTTTCCATTTTTATACCCAAAGGAAAATTTGTCTGATTTTGCAATATCGTAGTTGTCAGAATTTAGTAGTTGGCTTTTAACCGTTGTGAATAAAGGAGTAGGCTTATCAATGTCACCTTCTGGTATGTCTAATCTAAGTAACTCACTATATATTTCTTCTTTAGAAGATTCAATAGAAATAAGATCAGTAGGAAATAGAAGTTCTACTTCTTTGAGTAATCTGATGAGGTTTTGAATAAGTTGTCGTATTACATATTTTGACAAGTCATCTTGTGGGAATGTCTGATAGTCTGTACCTATTTTGAGAAGTAGGTCTTTTATTGATTTAACTATCTCTTGAATAATCCCCTTTTTAGAAATATCTGATATTTCTCTGGTGTAGGTATTGTAAACTCTGTTTGTAATTCTTGTTGTTTCATTGCTAAGTAGAAAGTGGTAGAATCTCTGTGTTGAGCTTAATGGAGCTGCAAGCTCAGTTATGACTAAAGGAGCATTTATTGTGTATTCCCTATCTGATTGTTTTACCGTCTGGTATACGTCCCAGCCATCATCAGCATATAGTTCAGTCTTGTCAGGGTGAATATTCTTTAGTGCTGAGAAATAGTCGTCAGGATGCTCAGGAGTCATTAGTGATGGAGTAAGACGTTGACGATAGTATTTATTGTCACTATCATTACAGTGCCATGGCTTCAGTGATCCGTATAGTATATTGTTATAAATGATTAATTCCATTATAGTCCTATTTTGATTTTCGTTGCAGCTTCTACTTTTTTCTCATTGATCACCTTGGCATAGATCTCTGTAGTCTTTAGATTCTTATGTCCGAGTAACTTGCTCACTGTATAGATGTCAGTACCTAAAGACAACTGTAACGTAGCGTAAGTATGTCTGGCACAGTGAAACGTAATCTTCTTTGTGATACCCGCTTCCGTCATCCAATCTTTGATATGGGTCTTATTCCAATTGCCATATTTCAGTCCTGTAAATATTTTCTTGTCCGGTTCTCCTTGCTCCTCTAATAATTCTCTTGCTTCATCTGATATGGGTAGTGTCTCAGCTCCGTTGGTTTTCTTCTGACGGAATCTTATAAAGTGTCCTAAGTTTTCAGAATGCTGAATCTCGGACCATTTTAGTTTTTCTATGTCAGACCATCTCAAACCTGTAAGGCATGAGAAGAGGAACATCCGTTTCAATGTCGCATTGGTACAATGAGCTTTAGATACTGCTATCAATTCTTCTAAGGTTAGAAATTCTCTTTCTACTTCATCTTGTGGGAATGCTTCTACTTGCTCAGATGGATTGTGAGCCATCAAGCCATCTTTAACAGCTTGCTTCAATGCTGCTCGCAGCTTATTGAAGTAGGAATACTTGGTATTGAGTGATAGTAGTTTGCCACCTCTGGACTTTGCTTCTGTATCGAGGTAATCTTTAAAGCCCTGCACCCAATTCTTATTTAACCTTTCAAAAGTTACACCTTTGGGAGCATACTCCGATAGGAGTTTGCGGACTGCATTCCAGTTGCCGTAATTACCTAAGCTGGCTTTTCTATTTTCTGTAAGTACATCAAAGTATTCTAAGAAGCTACCTTTTACTTTTTCCTTGTCTCGGAATCCATAGATATTATTCTGAGCTTCAAGATGCCTCTTGGCTCTGATATTTTCGGCTAAGGCTAATATCTTTCTATTCTCATCCTTTTGAGCTTTGGTAAGAGATCCTTTCTCCGGCTCAGGAGTCAGATAAAGTTTTAGATATTCATACTCTCTTTTACCCTTGTCGTAGTAGTCAAGGTAGAGGCTAATCTTATTGCCTTTCTTTCGCTTCCGTAATGTTACTTTCATTGTCCATCAGTTAAATAAATTGTCGATTTCAGATCGTGCTATAATTGTTCTTCTTCCAAGTTTGGCAGATTTAAGTTGCTCTCGTTTAATCATCCTCTGTATTGTCCATCTACTTGCACCTAATAAGTTGGCTGCTTCCTGGACTGATAAATACTGCTTTGTCAGTATATCTTGAGTCTGCACAGTTTGCGGACTTTGCAATCCTTGCATTTGTTGTTTAGTCTCTTCTATAGATGCTTGTATCTTCTCGTCTCGCTTTCTTTTCTTATAAGCTCTCTTGGCACAATTGTCACCACAATACTTTGTTACTGTCGTTCGAGCAATGAACGAATTACCGCAATGTTGACAGATTTTAGGAATTGATATTCTTGTACTCATTTGTTGCTGTGTGGTGCTTATTGTAGCTCAATGGTGCTGTATGGTGCATTATTTCGCCAATCTCCCCAGCTAATGCATTTGGGCAACAAATTTGATGCTCAGGCAACAGGTGGGCAACAAATATACGAAATAAAGAGAAGTATGGCAACAAATAAGAGCAAGTAAACCGCTGTATAGTCAATAAAAACAAGGGGTTAGAAAGAAAGAGAAACTAAACTACTTCCCAATACAGAAATTGCTAAAAATACTCTCTAATAAATCATCCGTAGATATCTCGCCAGTGATCTCCCCAAGGTGATGCAAGGCGTGTCGGATATCCAATGCCACCAAATCAGAACTGATCTCTTGTTCTAATCCAGTAATCACGTTATCCAGTGACTCATTGGTTTGAGTCAACGCTTCAAAATGGCGGAGATTAGTCACTGTAGAGTTTTCACCAATGCGCATTTTTGTGACTATGTCGGTGAGTTGTTTTTTAATGTCATGTAGCCTCGTTCCTTTTTTTGCTGAAAATGAAATAACAGGTATTCTTCCAAGCAACGTGCTGACAGCTTCTTCCACATCATAGGAATGGCACGCGTGGAATGTATCCGTTTTATTTAATAAGAGGATGACCGTCTTCTTGCTTTTGTATAATTCTAATTCTTTGTATCTGTTGATGATCTCCTGATGGTCTTCTTCGATTTCGTCAATGTATAAAATGATTTGTGCGGCTTCTATCTGTTCTTTTGTTCGTTCTATGCCCAACGATTCTATGGTGTCGTCTGTTTCTCGTAATCCTGCTGTATCGATGAAGCGAAATAGATATCCATCAATCTGAATACTGTCTTCGATGACGTCCCGAGTCGTGCCGGCAATATCACTGACGATGGCTTTTTCTTCATTTAACAATTGATTGAGGAGTGTTGACTTTCCGACATTGGGTCTGCCGATGATGGCAACAGGGATTCCTTCTTTGACAGCATTCCCGTATTGAAAAGATTGGATCAATTCTGTGATGAATGTTTTTGTTGTTGTTACTGTTTTGATCAGCTGTTCTCTGTTTGCAAATTCGACATCCTCTTCACCAAAATCATTTTCTAGTTCGATGAGGCTTGCGAATTCTATGAGCTCTTTTCGGAGCTTGGCAATCATATTACTAAAACCACCACGCATTTGCTTCATTGCTAGTTCGTGTTGCGAAGCTGTTTGGGATGAAATCAAATCGGAAACGGCTTCTGCCTGTGCCAGATCCAGCTGACCATTCAGATAGGCACGCATTGTGAATTCGCCTGGTTGTGCAAGACGTACACCTTTGGTCAAAAAAAGCTGGATGATCTGTTGGACGATGTACGTAGAGCCGTGACACGAAATTTCGATACTGTCTTGTTTGGTGTAAGACCTCGGCGCTCTAAATATTGATGTCATACATTCATCGATGATCGCGTCGTCGTCACTTTTGATTTTACCATAATGGACAGTATGCCCGTTTACTTTCGTTAAATTTTTACCATAAAAAACAGCATCCGCAATTTCAATGACACCTTTACCTGATAAGCGGATGACTGCAATAGCTGCTTCACCAGGGGCCGTGGATTGTGCTATGATAGGATCTGATAGTGCCGAATGCATACTATTTAATTTTATACTGCAAAGTAAAGCAATGTTTTCAGATAACGATTATGAGAAGAAACATTAGGTCATTATGCGTGTGTCACTGTAGGCATCTAGCCCCAGCTGCAAAGAGAGAAAAATAAAGGGATGAGAAAAGTCATTAAAGTGTGTGTCGCTGAAGGCGTCCCGCCTCAGCTGCAATGAGAATGCTTTGATGTATTAGAATCAATTACCCGTTTTAAACAATTTGTTTAAATGCAATTCATCTGGCACACGACTTTTACTCATCAGACTAACAATGACATACACCAGACAAGAAAAGACAAACGCAGGTATAATCTCATGAATGTCCTTCAATGATTCAATGCGAAGTCTAAATCCAAAACGCCACACGATCGTAGCTAACATGCCAAGTACCATGGACACCAAAGCCGCTATATCCGTACCCCACTTCAAATACAAACCACCAAATATGGAAGGGAAAAAACTAGCCGCAAAGATCGCTCCTGCAAATGCTGTTAATTCGACAATGCCTGCTGGAGGAAATAAGGTGATGACATAGACAAGCAAACAAAACCAAGCCATAGTCCATTTCGTTCTAACTATAATTTTATCCTCAGCTTGTGGTCTCCATGTATCCCAAATGTCTTTAACAAATGCTGTACCTACGATTAAAATAACAGATGCTAGTGAAGACATACCTGCAGCAAATAGACCGGCCACACAAATGCCGCTGATCAGTTGATTGTCCATTTTCTCCAACATAAAACCGACAACTTCATCTGTGTTGTTGATTAAATAGGCTGCTTCTTGTTGGTCCGCCATACCATGTACCAATGCGCCCAATCCCATGACACAAATCAAGGAGACACCCAAAAATACTGGTGTCCAGATCATGGCAAACTTCATACTTTTTGCATTATCAATGGAATAAAATCGAATGAGCGATTTTGGATCAGACAATTGCTTCATTCCAATTGACATACCGATACCTAGTATGTAGACAAAGGAGACCAAATGTCCAAAACTGACCAAGCCATTGCCTATTGGTTCACCAGCTTTTGTGACATGATTTGTCTCAGAAATGAGGGTCATCAAATTGTCAACACCCCCTGCATAAATAAAGGGCAGGCTCAGCATTAAAATGGCGACACCAAACATAATGATGCCTTGTACCGCATCCGTCCATAACACGCTATACATGCCACCCCAAATTGTATAGGCACAAGTAATCGCTAAAATCAAAAATGCTCCATACTCATATGGAATGTCTAAAACTGACTCAAGGACATGCGCACAACCTTTTGCTATACCAATCATGTAAAACATGGTTGCAAAGAGTATGGTCACGGCTGATAGAATACGAATGCTCTTTGATAAATTACTTTTATACCTCGCTTGGAAGTAATCGGGTACAGTAAAGGAATGTAATATGGCTGATTGATTTCTCATTCGCGGCCCCAACACGAGCCAGGCTATCACACAAAAGAATGCCCAAATCAAGCCAACCCATGCCCAAGACAAACCAAATTGAAAAGCTTTTCCGGCCTGACCGATATACGTATTGGTACTTGCAGAGGTAGAAAAGAATGCCAGTGAAATCACCCAGCCTGGAATCTCTCGTTTTGCCACATAATATTCCTTAATGCCTGAGGACGCCTTTTTCTTAAAATACCAACCAATGTATAGACAGAAAAATATATAAGCTAAAGTCAATACGATGATGAACCAATGGTCTGATAAATATGTCGTCATTCGTTTTCATCTTCTATTGTGATGTCCATTCGCCAGACAATAAGTGCATTGACTATCACCAAAACTAAAATTCCCCAATATGGAAAGCTGGTTAAAAAATCCATTGTTTTAAAAATACTCTTTCAGTTTGTTTTTTGTCACCTTACCTAAGGTATTTTTTGGTAGGTCTTCAATAAATATAAATTTCCTTGGCATTTTATATGATGGCAATTTAGTTGTTAGCCATGCTGTTATTTCTTTATCATTTAGAGATGGATCATTACGCACTATAGCAGCGGATACAATCTCACCCCATTCCAGATCAGGTATACCTACGATTCCACATTGTTCAATTTGGGGATGATCTAGCAATTTGGATTCTATTTCTAAAGCAGAAATTTTATATCCACCAGATTTAATGATGTCGACAGAATTGCGACCTAGTATTTGATAATATCCTTTATTTAATACAGCGACATCTCCTGACTTAAACCAACCATCTGTCGTAAAACTTTCTTTTGTTGCTTCAGGCTTTTTCCAATATTCTAAAAATACATTTGGACCTTTAATTTGGATTTCACCAGATTCATTGTCTATCGCAAGTTGTCCATTTTCTTTTTGTAATCTGATTTGCACACCAGGCAATGGATGGCCAACATGACCTGGTCTTCTTTCAGCATCATATGGATTCGATAATGCCATCCCGATCTCAGTCATGCCATATCGCTCTAATAATTTTATCCCAGTGATGGCCTTCCATTCTTCCAACACTGGTATTGGTAAAGCAGCCGAACCGGATACCATTAATCGGAAAGATGTGCATGCTGCTGATAGTTGTTTCTTTTTTTCTTCTGTCTGCTCTTTCCAATATTTAATAAGCTTGTAATAAATAGTTGGTACAGCCATATACAAACTCAATTTTCCTGACTCAAATTTTTGCCACACTGCAGCAGCGTCAAAGGCTGGAAAAAACTCACATATTGCACCTGACCATAACGCACAGCTCATCACATTAATGATCCCATGTACATGATGCAAGGGTAGTGTATTTAATATATGATCTTCTTTGGACCATTGCCAAGCCTTGACCAAAGTCTCTATTTGAAAGGCAATATTATGATGAGTGGTGACTACGCCTTTCGGCAAATTTGTTGTGCCGCTAGTGTAGAGTATCATAGCACGACGAGAAGAGTCAATATCTGGAAGCGATTTTGCTTCAGTGGCTATTTGATCTTGAATAAGTACTAATTTGATATTTAACTTATCAGCAAGTGGAGATAAAAAGTCACGATAGACTTCACTGACCAATAATGTAGATACTTGTGAATCCTCAAGCACGTATGAAATAGATGTGAGTGGATGAAGCGTGCATAGTGGGACTGCAATTCCTCCAGCCCGCCATATGCCCCATTGGCAAATGACATACTCATATGATGGATCGACCATAAAGGCAATTCTGTCTTCACTTAAATCATCATGTTTGTCTAATAGAGAGGAGGCAATAGAAGCTGAATCTTCAAGCAGGTCCTGGTATGTATACGCTTGTTCATTTGATAAAATTGCTGTTCTGTCAGCAAAGTGTTTAGCGTTGTGTATGAGTTTTTTCACATGCTGAAAATACTCAAGATTAATGAGAATGACTAACTGGTCTGTCGGATACAGAGCGAACTTATTTTAGTCGAATTTTGGACAATCTTCATCGAACAAAGCTGTAAAACACAGTAAAGAAGCTTATTTTAAGTAAAACGAAACAGAGATGAAAGGATATAAAATAATTAAACTTGATAACTTGATATCTGCATCTTCATTAGCTAAAGCGGCAGAAAATAAAGTAAATCTATTGGTAGAAGAAGGTTGGGAAATTCTCAATGTGTCATTTGGTCCAAGTGGCATGGGGTTTAGTGCCTTCATTACAATTTACCGCTAACGTAACAAGGGTAATACAACCACATTCATTCCCGCTGAGTTCAAATCAGTACGGATTGTAAAGAAGAATATTTTTCAGAATAATCGTTGGAATGTTGTTGATGCTGGACGAACTGTTATTGGTATAGTACTGCCTAAAGATGATTTTTTCAATATTGATTTTGAACTTGGTCATCTGCGAATAAGAGTATCTCGGTTTCACCGATTCAACAGCTCTTTTACCATCTTTAATGGATCTACCGAAATAGGTGTCATCCATATGAGATCGCCAAATCACCTTGAGCTGATTATACATGAGAAGGGTAGAGTACCGGTTTTATCTGGCTTTGTCAGAAATGATGGTCAGTACTTGATGATACATTCAGGAAAAGAAGAAGTGGGCCTTTTAAAGATTGGTTCAACATTAACAGGTATGAAATTGGGATTGACCTTCAATACCGAAATAGAATTTATATATTATTTACTATTGGCTGTCATTTCAGCTTTTCATTATACAGTCATAAAGAAAGCGGACAAAGAATCAACAAATAATTATTAATTGCAGAATCATGAACATCAAGAAGTATATCATAAAAGAAGGGAGAAAGGGCTTCAAAACAACGTTTGAAATAATGGACGAATTTGAAAATCCTGTTACTCGTATTTTATTTAATGCATTTTCAGGAAAAATGAATGCCATTGAGTATGATGGGGCTGTCTATGAATTAAGAAAAAGGTCAATGTTTTCTTTCAGACATGATATTTTTAAGAATGGTGACTTTGTGTGCTCAGTTGGACTCAAACATGGGTTTTCTGGAACGTGGTTAATTCAGTATCCAGATAAAACCATTGCCATGAGATCCAATATGAGTTTTAAAAACATCAATTTTTATCTTGGCGATGATGATGTTGCCCAAGCAAGTCGCAAAAGCAAGAAATTTAAAGCCATTTTTGGATTGGCAGTATATGAAGATGTTGATGCTATTGTATTCATGATAAGTCTGGTCAATCGGTTAATGCAATTACGAGCAGCAATGGCAGGCGTGTAAATGATTTATGAACATATCTGTTATTAGCTCTTACAAATGATTAATTGTCATATACTAAAAACAAATACCCCAACGGGCCCAACGGGGTTACACCAATAGGATGGGACATCGTCCCATCCTATTGGTTGTGGTGTATACGAGTCCCAATGGGACGACCTAGACTTTGGGTAATTGCAAATGAAAAAGGTCGGACTCTAGGGACTCTTCCTTGAAACATGACAACAGTGAATGACGATGCCCCCCCTCTATTATTTGTAAAAATTGTCAGTTTAAACATTTTGACGAAATCAATGTATTTTAATTACTCTATGTCAAGTTTTATTCTCATTTTGTATATAATATGTATGCTCGATAAGTGATTCAAAACTCATTCTTTATCTCACACAAACTTCTAACATGACACTATTTATCAAAACAATGCGCAATTTTACATACACTCTATTTGTGTCTTTGGGGCTGTCATTATCTATGCATGCACAGACGGTTGTCACAATTTCTTTCGATGATCCATCAATGATGCCAACGACTTGTTTCACCATTTTTACCGAAGAAGGGATACCTCAGCAATTAATAAATAATGGAACTTCTTGTTCCTTTGATTACTCTGGGGGTGACTTGGCACTTTTTCCAGCAACCTTATCTGTTGACCTTAGCAGTCTAGGATCCGTTGCACAAGTGGAGGTTGATATCAATGATTTTTGTGGATCAGGCTGTTCTGAAGCTGCTCTTCTTGACAATGGAAATGTAGTCCTTAGTACTTCGAATACGATGGTTGGTTCACCAGAAACCTTGCAATTGGATAATCTTGGATTGATGGCAGTGGATGAACTACAGCTCTCCAGTTTCGAGGGTCTTTTTTTTGAAATTCGAATTACACATATTCAGAATGATCCTTGCAATGGAACGGGTGACTCGGATAATGATTCTGTCTGTGATGCTTTAGATATTTGCCCAGGTTTTGATGATAACATAGATCGTGATGGAAATGGGGTTCCTGATTATTGTGATTTCTGTGATGTCAATCGAACGTTAATAGAACCTAATCAGGCAGGCGAATTTCTTGTCTATCAAGCAATCGAACAAATTACTTCGGGGCAAGTCATTCAATCTGGTGCAGACATTACTTTTAGTGCACCTGTCTCAGTTAATCTGATTGCTGGCTTTGAAGTCGAATTCGGCGCAGTATTTAATGCAATAACAGAGGGATGTATATTTCCTACAGTAAATTAAAAGAGCCCTAGTTATTCTATTTTCTTTGCTTTCTTCTGGTATTTTTCTCTTTCCAGCCGAATCTTTTCTTGTCGATTTGATTCGATGATTATAGACTTATGGCTTTGTAAGCCTTTATTATTGCTTATGATAATTCGATACTCTCCTGCTTGAAAGTATTTAGACTGATAGTTGAATTGTAATTCTTCTCCAGCACGATATTCCTTTTTGTGAATGGGTGAGCTAACGATACTTCCATCAGGGTGAATAATACGTGCGTCATAGAGACCATCTTCTTCAATGGTGTGAGAAAAGCTTTGCGTTTCGGATTTAGCTTTAAACTTAACTATCTCCATTTTGGATTGGCCAAAAGCATTGGTTAGCAAAAGTGCAAAGCAAATTGTATAAAATATATGTGTCTTCATTATTGTTGTATTAATACGAAATCATCAAACCAATAGGTTCCAGTTGGTAAATTGCTTAATCGGGCCGCTACTCTCAGATGACCAGTGTTGTCTTCATCTGGAATGAATGGTAAGGTAAAAAATTGCCACTCCGTTGTCAGGACACTAAACATCTCATCATATCCATTCCAAGGATAATTGTTTCTACTGACGGCCATGGGTACATCTATGTTTTTATCTGCTTTGGCAGCAAATGTCAATATATATTCTCTTCCTTCTTCTACAGTGGCGCCTATATTTTTAAATTGTAAATGCCACTGTGTACTTGTTGTTGAAGTTGTGACAACTTTAGCAGATGCATTTCCTGTTAACACATGTGCAGCGTTGGTTTCCAAGCTCATTGTTGCTTCAGCAGTTTCATGTTGTTCCATCACCCATGAAGACAAATTTCCTGCTTCAAAGCCACCATTAACGAGAAGGTTATTGACAGGCAATTCCGTACATTTTCGAATTTCTGCCAAAAACGTAGCATTTTTTTCAACTTCAAAATTCTCGTTCAAATTTACTGCTTCTGCACCTCTGAAGTTGATGTCAAACGCTGTATTGACTACCCCTTCCGAATTCAATTCTGGTGATTTATAGAATGTACCGTTCTGTATTGGATTACCATCAAGTATTGGTTGCACTACCTGAGAGCATGGCGGACATGGGCCACAATTTCCTGTATCACATTCACCTACATCAATTGTTGCTGTCTCAGTAAATAAATTTCCATTTTCATTATATTGATATGTAATGGTATGGCGTCCTGGACCAGCCGCATCTGGATCAAAATCAAATTTATCTTCATAAGAATTAACAACCCCATTTCCAGTATAAGTACCTCCTTTTAAAAGGCCACCTTGAATACCGTACTGTAATCCGTCATTAATACATGGATCCAAGTTGATTGCAAAATTAGTTGGTGCTGCTGGTTCTGTAAATATTTTCATTTCAGAGAACCCAAAGCAACTACCGCCAAAATTTTGGATTGGAGTAATGACCATGTATCGAGCAGAAACACCGCCAAAGTTAGGTCCTGTGAATCCTTCATATTTTGGATTGCCAGTTGCTTGTACAAAATCTACAAAGCCATGAAATGTCCAAGTCGATCCATTTGTAGAATAATCAATTCTTGCTCTCTGGACATTATCTGCCAATCGGCCAGGGTCATTTATGTTCCAAAAAATACTTTGATACAAGCTCTGCACTTGTCCAAAATCATAGCGGATCCAATGCGAATTGCCGAGACCTGGGACTGGATTAAATGACGGGCTGCATGATATCCAGCCATCGTGAGCATTTGTACTATGTCTGTCTGGACAGCATTGAGCAGCTGATTCAATCACAGTAAACAAGAGTAAACTAATTGCTAATAATAAATTTTTCATAGCCACTATTTTAAAAAGCCGATTGGTCTTGGGGATGAACTAATACTATGAAACTCGGAAAGCCGTGGAAAAATATCATTGATATCGCCATTGGTTAAGCCAAACCATTTAGACACTTCACCAAAGTAGCAATCCGTAGCTGTGGTTGGTAACATCACTCCATTTCCTAATTCGTTAGGTCCGTTTAATGCAAGAGAAGGATAGTTGCCAAAAATTTGACCACCGTTTACTAAGTTAGGTCCACCCATCACCATTACATTTCCTCCCCAAGCGTGATCACTTCCATCTCCATTAGAGGTGAGTGTCCGACCAAATTCAGAAGTAGTCATCGTCAATACTTGATCATCCATACCTATTGCTTCTAAAGCTTGATTAAATTCATTTAAGCCATCACCTAATTGCTTGAGCATTGCAACTTGAGCACCTAATAAGTTGTCATGGTGATCCCAACCACCAAAATTGACAAAGAATATTTGTCTGTTGAAACCCAAGATATCGCCAGAACCTATAGGTCCATTTGCTGCATCCTCTGTACTCACAGCTATTGATCGTGCGATCATCTTCATTCTATCAGAAAACGATGTACCACTAACAAATATACCCTCATGATCACCTCCTTCTTCAAACTCCGTATACTTTTCTATAGCTTCCGAAAACTCTTCATGAGCTTCTTTTGATTGTGCTATGGTATCAACATATGTTTTCTTAAACACATCTTGATACGTTTGTGCCAGCATATTGTCTATCGCCTGAGTACGCAACTGGTTATAGATCCATCCACTTTGAGGGTCATAGCCATTGATTCCTATACTTCCTGTCGGACTTATAGCATATTCCACTGTCGAATTTCCAGATTGGAATATATTTGTTCCCGATAAGGTGATATTCATCGAGATATTCTGATTATTGTTTTGGTCTCCAACGATATCAGCGATTTTTCCGGCCCATCCTGTGGCAGTCCGTTGGTCCATTATCGCTGTTTGCCATTGTTGGATCTGGTCTGAATGAGAAAAGAGTCCAAGCGGTCTAGTCACACTTTTATTTTGAAATTGAGCCTTGTTCATTGGACTCATCAACGTTCCAATATTAGATATAAAGGATAATTTATTGTTGTTGAATAAACTCTGTACCCCGTCTAAAGATGGATGTACGCCATATTGTTTCCCACCTTGATGGGTACCATTTAATAATCGCACACTGCCGACAGCATTAGGATTATTTGGATTATATGCTGGGATAGCCAGATTGGATCTGGTAATGGAGTATTCAGCATAATCGGAAACAGGTATAAGCGTATTATAAGAATCGTTGCCTCCTGCTTGAAGGATGCAAACAATTGCTTTGTAGCCACCCATGGAAGAATTCGAAGCGGCGGCCGCATTCATCGCTTTGAAGTTGAGCAACGAATTCATCAGGGTCATATAGCCCATCCCTGCGCAACTAACTTGTCCCATAAACTTACGTCGGGACACTAATTTTTTATAATCTATTGGATTCATGTCTATATTAATTTTAGCGCATTACTGCATAGTCTGGAGAAATAAGCATCAGATATACACCCATTCTTACGCGATATTCCAAATAACTGCCTGTTGTATTGGAGTTCAATTGAGCAAGTGTATTTTTAATATTGGCTCTTGTAGCATCAGATAACGTACCATGCGTGAAGACTCTGTCTAATTCATTTATGAATGTTTCCAGATCTCCAACCATCGTTTGATAATTGTTGATATCAAAGATGACTTCGGTCTCTGGGAAAAATGCTCCTTCCCATGTTTGCATAATGCTTCCCCAATCCCAAACCCAACGGTTAGTCTCATTGATGTAGCCAGGCGCGGTCAATGTATTGTGTATGTTGAATTCTGGTCCTACCAAGTTATTATCTGTTAGAGCACCATTTGGCATATGATCAGGAAGATAGAAATTGAAGACACTAGGAGAATCCATCAAATCTTGCTGGACCTGAGTACTGAAGTTGTAATTGACGTTCCAATTTCTATTGCCAGGAGTCAGTTTGTCTACTGCCCGTGCAAAGTGTAAATACTTTATGAGTGGTTCTTTTAACCTACTGTTTTCATCTGCTAATTGGAATGAACAAGCTCGGGCTTCAGCATCCATCAAAATAGCTTTGATGACAGCTGCCATATCACCTTTTTCTCCATTGCCATTGTTGTTGAATACTTTAGATACGCGTTCTACATACGCAGGTGTAGGGTTAGATTTTACTAGCCGCTGAATAAGTCTGTAAGAGATAAAAGGAGCTGTATTGGGATGATTTGCTAGATTATTTATAGCCATTTTTATGTCAACCATTCCCTTTTGCGTTCCCGGTATTGTCACTCCTTTCAATAAATGCTTTGGTCCTGGTTCATGCTGTTCTTCATACATGATCATCGATTTTGTGACATCAGCGGTCCAAAGGTCTTTTCCAAAATGTATATTATTTGGACCATATGGCTGGCAAAGTAATTGTCCATTTCCATATGGGTGACACTGTACAGTATCAGCAACACTGAGACCAGTAAATACTTTTGCAAATTCACGGATATCTTCTTGCCCATAGGTGGGAATGAAATCTCCGTTCGCATCTAATTTTCTTGTCCCATCTAGGTTTAATTCGTAAAGACCGATAGAAAACAATTGCATGATTTCACGGGCAAAGTTTTCATCAGGGTGTATGTTGTTGGCTGGATCTGCCTTAGGATTATTCAGATGACTTAAATATCTGCCCATCGTTGGATGTAGGGTCACATCTAATAATAATTCTTCGAAATTACCAAATGCGTGTTCAGCAAGCATATCATAATAAGACGCCAAACCATCTCCAAAATTAGACAAGTCGGACTTCCTCGAAATCACAAATATTTGAGAAAAAGCAAAGGCAACACGGTGTCTCAACAGATCTTCATTGTCCATCATTTCATTCCACCATGCATAATTAAAATCATTCCAGCGAGGTCTAAATTCATCAATATGTACTTGTTCACCAGCAGCATAAGTTGCATTTAATATGGTTGTATACACATTGCGAATAGAAGGTAGTATATAGGTTTGAGGCTTCTGGATTTGATCATCTATCCATGCTTCTATACCCATTGCTTTTACATCGTTGATGGCAGGCCAATCATAGCCGATGGCAGCTTGCGATAACAAGCGGGAAGCTTCCATTGTAGCCCCATCTAATCCTTCGCCATTTACGGTATTCATGCCCCTTGCTTGCTTGGGCCAGTTGGCATTGCTTTGATCGTTACTCGTTGTAATTGTAATCCCATTGTTGTTGCCAGCCCCTATAAAGTTTTGAGACCAAGAAGGAGAGAAGCAGAGGAGAATGAGAAAGGAAGCAACGAGTAGTTGGTATCTGTGAGTCATGCTACAATAGTATTAGTAGAATGCTAAAATAATACCTTAGCTTTGTTCACTTCTACAAGTTTACCCTATATTTTACTCACTGTAAACACTTAGAATTACTGCAAGAGGGAACTAAAAAACTCAACAATTCGGCCATCTGGGTAGCTACTGATACCTAAATCTTCAGCAAATACTTCATGTTTCAAACCATGCTTTTCCGCATACTCTTTTAGTATCTTGGCATGATACGGATGGTGTTGTGGATCTGTAAACAAGGGTGGACCATCCTTTGCATCATTCATAACCAATAAGGGTGGATCATCAGGAGATATTAGTTCAAGCATGTCTACTCGTTTTCTATAATTGATCATGTCATCTGTGTCCAATAATTTGGAATCTTCTATTCCATAAAAACGGACAAGTTGATCCATCATCATTGGTGGGATTCTAGACATGTCAATGGTATATTCGGCAAACACTTCTTCCCAGCGAAGGATATCATAAGTCGCTTGGGTTCTGAACGCTCCAATCGCCTTAAGTCTTGTTGATTGCGATAGAATTGGATCGTCAGTGTCTTCAGCCATATCGTCGTTTAAGCCGATCCAAAGTGATGTGCCAGCACCAGCAGACTGACCAAAAAGTGCGATACGCTCAGGGTCTATATTGAATGAACTTGCGTGATATCTGATATACTGTAGGAAATATTTACTGTCATTCATACAATCAATGACACCGTTGTCCACATCCTGTAAAAATCGATATCCAATTGTTGCAAAGGCAATTCCTTCCTCTAAGAATTTTGGAATATCCTCTATATGATATTCATATGCCCGTTCTTTTTCGCCATTGACGAAACCTCCTCCATGAATATAGATCACTAATGCTGTGGCTTCTTTACTTTTTGGAAGGAATATATCGAATATGGTGTTGTCAAACTCTTGATATTTCATGTCTGTAATAACATTGGCTTGAGCATCGCCCAGTGGGATTGGCGATTCTGTAAAGTTTAATTCCAATGGTTGATACAAAGAGTTTGGTTCTTCTGGCAAGCTTTTACAAGAATACACGAAGAAGACTATCAGAAATAAAGACGACCAACTAACAAGAACAGTATTGCTTTTCATAAATTCGCTAATTCATTTTACCTTCTAACAAATAACGCTCAAAATGCACAATAGTTACATTACAGCAATTCTTCTGGTCTTTTTATTTATCGGTTGCGCGACTGTGAAAGATCCTTATGCTCACATTACTGATGCAAAGGCACAATCCATTATCAAGCAATCCATCAATGCCTATGGCGGATTAGCAAAATGGAATTCCAAACAATACCTTGGTTTTAAAAAATGGTATGCTCTATACGATGAAACTGGAGCCGAAGAAGTTAATGTCAATCAAGTCCATCATTATACACCAGATAAAATTTACATGACTTGGCAAGACAATGGTCAGAAGATAGAACAAATTCATACAGCAGGTTCCTTTAAAAAACTACGGGATGGAACGATGGATGGCGAGTTAAATGCAACTCCTGTAAAGAATTCTATTCTAGCAGCAACTTTTGTCATGAACGTACCTTTTAATTTATTGGATGAGACAGCGACAATAAATTACGAAGGAATGGAAAAATTCAACGGTAAAGATGCTCATGTTTTAAGAGTAGAATATTTTCCAGAAACCCATGCTCATCACACAACCAAAGATATCTGGTGGCATTATTTTGATACAGAGACAATGTTGAGCACTGGCTATAAAGTCAAACACTTAGATCATATTTCATTGGTGTTGAATGATTCCTTTATCCGAGAAGGTGGCTTGGTCTTGCCAGGTAAGCGTACATCTTACAGAGTCAAGCTTAACGGTGAAAAGGAATATTTAAGAGCTGCGTATGAGTATAGTGATTATAAGGTTGATTTGTAGTAGAATATTAATATAAGAGTATGAAGATTATACTGTAATATCAATGTTATGTCACTTGTTATATAGCGTGACTCAATTAGAGTTTAACTAATTTTAAATAAAGACCTTCCCATCCAACAATTAATTCGTCCATTTCTGTAATTAGTAATGTACTCAATGGATGATTGTTCAGATTTGTTTTTATTTTGTTCACTGATTTACCTTTAATCTTGAGTTTGTCAATACTAAATCCATAAATATTATAAAAACCTTCTTCAGGAATTAGTTCGCTAGATTTGTTTGCTATTGGGATTGTCTTATCAAGATTTTTCAGAATTGATAAGTCGGATCTATGCGAAATCTGATAGTGTTCTATTTCCACAATTTGGTTCAAGTATTTCTTATTTGTTTCAAGAGCATAAATTGATGAGTTTACCATTGATTTTACTTGCCATTCACCATTTATGTTGAAATCTGATTGAATGCTTGATATTGCAGAATAGCTTATCTTTTTAAGTTGAGTTTTAACCAATTCGTTTTTAAGTTGTCCTACTGATTCCAGAGTTGCACTTTGAGAAACAAGAAGGTTAATTTTTAATTCAGTACCATATTCATCTTGTATGTTTTTACAAATTACCGACGGACTCATTTTGACACCTTGATACAAGTAATCACCATTATCATCAATTTGAATTGTAGGATTACAATCTTGTCCATTACAACTAAAGAAGATGAGACTTAACAGAAATACGATATGTCTTTTTAAATCTTTCATGCTATATAACTTAAGGGAATGAATGCTTAATATTAGCAAACATGAAACATTAAAATTTCCTTTCCCCTTCCGTAATACTTAAATCATTAATACTGGCAAATCGCTTCGCCATCAAGCCATTCTCATCAAATTCCCAGTTTTCATTGCCATAGGCACGCCACCAGTTGCCGTCTTCGTCTTGATATTCTTATTCGAATCTGACAGCAATACGATTATCCACATGTGCCCAGTATTGTTTTTTGAGTTTGTAATTTAATTCTGTCTTCCACTTGTCAGTTAAGAATGCGATGATCTCTTCTCTGCCTTTGATGAAAAGGTTTCTGTTTCGCCATTCGCTGTCAATCGTGTAGGCTAAGGCTACTTTATGTGGGTCTTTACTGTTCCAGCCATCTTCTGCCATTTGGATTTTTTGTTTGGCAGTCTCTTCGGTGAACGGTGGTAATGGTAATTTCTTTTCCATATTTAGTATGATTAGAATGGTATGTATTGGATGATTGTAGTAAGTATAACTTGAATGAAGTTGTATTGTTTTTAATACCTCATCTCTTCTTCAATATTCAATTCTTCTTCCACAAATGATTGTAACAATTTTAATTCGCTTTTAATATCTGAATTATCGTCCTCTTTGAGTTTTAATTCAGAGAGTACACTGCATATAAATTTCTCTTCCCCAAACTCATTCCAATCTTCTTGAAGTTGCCGATTGCGATGATTGCCAAATCTAAGTTCGGTACGATGTCTGTTCCACTTGGATGGAATATTGGTAGAACCTTCGATGAGTATTTTTCCATTCACAGTGTTGCGAATTTCAAACACACCCATTTGCGGTTTTTGGTCTTTGTATTGCTGTTTTAATTCTTTTTTCGTTTTCATAATCTACAGTAAAATTGCAACTAGAATAGTTAGATTCCAAATGGAGATGTATACAGCCAAGAAATGTGTGCCTGAATTATTGGTTTATTTGCTTTTATATACTGCTTCGCAAGCAATTCGGCTCAACCCGCCTTCCGGTAGGCAACGACTTTAATCTGGGTCTGCGATCACTTGAGGTCATTTGTCTAAAATAAAAAATAAAAAAAGGCTACTTGTCTTACGAATAACCTTTTTTAAGTTTAACTCTTTTCCTGAAGAATATTAAAACATGCCGTTTTGATTCTTTCTTTCAGATTCTGCGAGAATTGGCTCTATCACATCCCAATGCTCTACAATCTTTCCATTCTCTAATCTAAACAAATCATAAAAAGATGTGTGCTCACCTTTGCCAAATTTTCCTTCGCTTATAGCAAGCACAAAATTACCTTCACCAAGTATCATATGGTTCTTAGTGTATTCCATTACAAGACCATTCTCAGCAAAGTATTTCATTGCTGCACCAAAACCCTCAAGACCATCTGCTACGGCAGGATTGTGTTGTAAATAGTTAGCAGCATTGATGTAAGTCGTTAACTTGTCATTTTCATGGTTAAGCAATACATCAGTTATGAAATTTTTGATGGTTTCTTTATTCTCTGAAGTCTTATCAAGATCAGAAATTTCTGTTGCTCCATCAAATTGGGTCCTACCACTTGGGTTGGGAGGTGCTACTTCTATTAAATTATCCCAATGTTCTACAATTAATCCATTTCCAAATCGAAATAAATCAAATGCTGCCTTTGGACCAAAAAAGTCATACTCGGTATGTGTGAAAACATAATCGCCATCTTGAAATGCTCTTACTACATTAGCCTTAAAGCCTCCTTCTGGTGCATTTTTTAATACTTCTCCAAATCCTTCTAAACCATCACCTACTGCTAAGTTATGCTGAATGTACTTAGCTGGATTTATATATGATACTGGAGTTTGATCACCTGTATTAAAGCTGTCAAGTAGAGCCAATACCTTTTCCTTGTTTGATAATTCCATTTTTATTTCTTTATTAGTTTGTGATTTCTTAGCTGAATTGCAACTACTGATAATTATGGCAACCGCAATTAGGCTAAATGAGAAAATTGATTTCATCGATGAATTTTATTTGTAATGATGCAAAGATGAATCTGAATGATATCTGTAAAACTATACTTATAAGCTTATTGACTGTAAAAATGGGAAATGACTATTATTTTCTCTGAATTGCTCCGGTGTGACTTTGGTTTGTCGTTTAAAATATTTAAAGAAATTTGTAGTCTCTTCAAATCCTGATTTGAAAGCGATTTCTTTAATGGACAGTTTTGTGTTAATAAGGAGGCGTTTGATTTGTTTCGTGCATATCTCGTCGATAAATTCTTTTGCCGGTTTATGTACAATACTACGGCAGATTGTATTCAGTGTCTTGCTGCTTCTGCCCATCATTTTTGCATAGTCTTTCACTGCTTTTGTTTGTGTGACGTTCTCTTCTATCAGTTTTTGCAATGAAATAAATTCAGTGAGATATTTCTTATCAAAATCAACACTATCTGATTTCTCTTTTAATCTAAAAAGCATTGTTATTAAGATATGAAGTTCACTTCGTATAATGCTTAATGAATGCTTATCCTTGATTGAGAAATATTCTTCTTTAATCTCGCTGACCTTCTGTAGGATATCTTTTAAATTTTTACTTGATAACTGCAATTTAGGTGTGTGCAACAATTCATTAAACAAAAGCATTGTTTTTTGAACTTCCATATCTTCTAAGTAAGTGATAAGAAATTCATCGGTAAACAGCAAAAGACTTCCTTTGACATTTTGGCCTTTATGAAATTTATGAATTTGGTCTTTTCGTATAGTGATTAAAGTTCCTTTTTTACAGTCATAGTCAATGAAATCAATCGTGTGAAGCGTTTTTCCTTGTTCAATTATAAGAATGACGTAGAATTCAACTTTGTGTAATTCAACTGGTGAATGATCCAGCTCCGTTCGTAAGAAGAGTTCTTCTAACCTAATCAAATCAAATTGAGACCTTCGATATTGGTTGTTACTAAACTTTATATTTTTAGTATTCATTTTTTCACTTGTTAATTGGTGAGTAGCAAAACACAACCAAAAATATTATACGTAACTGCGCAATCACAAACATTTGTTGTTAATTTTAATAGCCAGAATTTTTTTTAAATAATTACGCCTTTGTTTGCACATTTAATTTATTGTATCTAGGTTTGTACTCGAAATGAAAAAAGAAAATAACATATTATTCTATTGGTTTAGCTCGTTTTGTTTTATTCGAGCAAGGGCAATGCTATAGTATGTTGTAAGATATATATTAATCAAAGCCCTTGTGTTAATTCGCAAGGGCTTTTTTTGTTTAAATACGTTGATATGAAATTTTATAGTTTTTCCTAATCTGATTTTCGAGATTTAATTCTCAAAATTCCATTCACTTAATATTACTAGTTGATGGGTTGATATGATGTATCAATTCAAATGGAATATCTATGTATTAATCGGAAGTGTATGCAAGTGGTTGAAGCAAGCAGACTGTAAATCTGTTCCCTCTGGGTAAACTCGTAGGTTCAAATCCTACCGCTTCCACCTATGGTAACGTAGCTCAAATGGTAGAGCACCAGTGTGAAGAACTGGGGGTAGTTGGTTCGATACCAACCGTTGCCGCAATTGGAAAGTTATGCCAGATGGTCTTGCGAATGCCTGCTAAGCATCTTGTACTTGTATTAGGGCATGTGGTTCGATTCCACTGCTTTCCGCGATTTGGCTATGTACCTAATGTTGGTCTTAGGGTAGGTCTGCAAAACCTATTTAACATCAGTTCGATTCTGATCATAGCCTCTTTTGGAAGGTAGCATGCGATGGTGCATAGCGGTCTTAAAAACCGTGCCATCTATTTAGGGTAAGGGTTCGAATCCTTTGCCTTCCGCATTATTAATTTTTAAATTTGATTATGGAAAAAATTAGAACAATATTTGATCGAAATTGGGAAGGAAATCGTAAGATTAATTCTAAATTGTTAGTTACCGATTTTGATTTCGCTAATTCATTAGCCACTGAAAAATTGGATGGGATGAATGTGAGGGTTACAATTAGAAATAGTATAGTTGTCCGGGTCGAGAAAAGAAGAAATCCATCTAAAATACAAAAAGCGCAAGGCATTAAGGATCCTTGGTATGTTGATGCTGACGAAAATGATAAAGGCGATTCATACATTTTTGATGCTGTACACAATACTGAGTTCCAAGATGTACCTGATGGTGAATGGAGTGCTGAAGCATTGGGGGAGAAGATTCAAGGCAATCCTTTGGATTTGGTTGGGCACAAACTGTTTATCTTTTCATTACCCAAATGGAGAGACAAAATTGTTTTCCAAGATGTACCAATTGATTTTGAAAGTTTGAAAGAATGGCTTCCTAATCAAAAAAGTCTTTTTGGAAATGACTGCGGTATTGAAGGAATTGTTTGGCATAATGTTGAAAGTGGACAGATGTGTAAGATTAAGCTAAAGGATTTTTCTTTCGATTCATGATGACCAACACACTGGGTTCCAGTTGAACCCGCACCTATTATATGGCGTAACAAACAATTGTTGCTATGTTTTTGTACGCCGTCATCATTCTCTATCTAAAATTTTATTTACTTTTTCAGGATTCTGTCTGGTATCGAAAATAGCAAGGATAATGAGTTCCTCGGCTGTTGGTCTATATATAATTGCAAAATGTCCAATAGATTTGATTCTGATTCCTTTTCTATTTGTTGTTCTTCCTATATGCGGATACTGAGATACCAATTCTGCGGCTTCGATAAATAATTTGTTCAACTTTCGACTATAGCTTTTTGTGTTTGTTCTAGTATTCCAATATGAGAAAATAGAAATTCTATCTTTTTGAGATCTGAGAGTCCATATTATTTTTCTAGCCATTCATCTATTTCTTGATTAGCATCATTATGACTTTTGTATTCTCCTTTTGAGAATTGGTTTTCAGCCTCATCAATCGCAGATTCCATTTCCTTAGTTAGAATATAATTTGATTCAATCTCCTGCAATTGAATTTTCAAAAGTCTGCTTGCTTCTTCTAATAGACTTTGATCTTCGGTGGAATTAATTTTTTCTATCAGTATTTTCCTTAATTCAGCTTTTGACATTATTATTTCTATTTATACTAAGTTACAAAGATTCTTCTTGCATTACTATTTAAATTTTATTAAAGTTGAATTATCTGTTTATATATAGGATAGAGCTCCTTTAAATAAATCTGGTGGTGTATATACAACGCACTAGAATGTATACGGCATTACATGACTTATACTTTACAGTGGAACCCGCACCTATTATATAGGGTTAATTTGTTGCTAATTGGAATGTACCGATTCTTATTGATTGGACGGTAGTGTAATTATAAATGTGGATCCGCTACCGAAAGTAGATTCTGCAGTGATAGAACCATTATGATTTTCTATGATTTTTTTACAAGTGGAAAGACCAATTCCTGTACCAGCTACATTTTTGGTTTTTAGTCTTGTAAACATCTCAAATATACTGTCAATATGAGCTTGTTCCATTCCAATGCCATTATCGGTTAACTTAATGATTATTTTATCATTTTTAGAACGTGCACTGATTGAGATTATTGGTGCTAGATCTTCTTTACAATAAGTAATTGAGTTTGATATTAAATTTTGAAGTACATTGACAAAAAGGGATTTATCACAATCAATGTTTCGATTACAAGAGTCATCTATTTCTATGATTGTGTTGGAGTCTGAAATTTGTGATCTTAATCTTTGAGTAGCATCTTGAATAAGAGTATTAAGATTTACAGATTCAAGATTTAATTCTTGATCAAGTGTGGAATATCTCAATAATTCTGAAATCATCGATGACAAATTTTGAGATGATTTGATGATGAGATCAAGATACTCATCTTCAGAACCATACTTCTTTTTCAAGAGACCTGCAAATGTAGAGATGGTACGTAAGGGTGACTTTAAATCGTGGGAAGCCACGTAAGCAAATTGTTCTAACTCCTTGTTCTTTTGTTGAAGTATCTCTATTTGTTTCTCAATTTCCGTTTTAGATGTTGTTAAATTGGTATTTAGAAACTGTATGTCTTTTTTCTGCTTATTCATTCTCAAGAAAAAGTAGAGCAACAAAAGTAAAAGACTAAACAAAAGCATAAGATATTTAATCTGAGAATTGATGGTTGATTGATCCCTGTCTGACTCAGAATCCATAATCCATAATCCTGTTACGTTTAAGGTCTATCTTTTTATATTCTAAATTTTGTGTCTTTAATTTTGAGATGAGCCCAGCCAAAATGAGATTGGTGTTTTCTGCATCTTGCAGATTTGAAAGGTCAGAAATCGTTTCGTCCAGTTGTAATTTGTTAAGGTCATCACTTTTTAATATTGCATTTTCCAGTGCCTTCAGTTTTGCTTTTTTGTTATTTAAATTATCATGAATTTGCGCCTCAATAAGATAGTTTTCACCTGAAAGTAACCTATCCACTTCATTGTAAGCAGATCTTCCTTCTTCTATATAAGTTAAAGCTGAAGAATAATCCTTTTGATTTATTGCAAGTTTAGCCTGTATGAAAGATAATAAATAGATGCCTTTTGAATATTTATATTCATTCCAGATTTTACAGGTTCTATCAATGAATTTTTGAGCCTTTTCTTCATTGCCTCTTTTTAGATTTAGGAAAGCTAAATTTTGATAAATGTAACCGATTGAGAATGTATCAAGACCTTTAGTTTCCACAGCTTTTTCAAAGTAATTTTCTGCTTCATCAAGTTTATCGGTCTCAACTTTTACTAGCCCTATATTTTGATAGATTGTTGCTTTAACAAATTTTTTTTTTTGACCAATCCTATTTCTTTTTCGGCTTTTTCAAAATGATATTGGGCAGATTCAAAATCTCTTAGCGCTACATAAATAAGGCCAGTATACATTTGATTAATAGCAAACTGTTCAGGATTTTTCCCGTTTTCTGCGAAATTATTTTCGCCAAGAATAAGGAACTCTTTGGCTTTTATAAAATTGGATTTATCATAGTAAGCAAACCCAATGAAATTATATGCAAGTAACATATCAGCGCAATCGAGAGCAGTGTATTTTTCATACATCTCGATAGCTGTATCTATATCATTATTCGCATCATAGAAGACATCCATTTCTTGTTCAAAGGAAATACATGGATCTTGGGCATATAGAATGGCGCAACTACAAAAAACAATAATAACTTGTAAGAACTTCCCAGTGTACAATTTCATATTTGCATATAAGGTAGCGGTGGTATGCTGCCTCTCTACGACGTAGGAGTAGATATGCTGTCATTATCACCCATGTAAAAAAGCTAACTTAAGTAGACATTAATAAAGTTAAAAATGTCTAAAAAGTTAACACTTCAGCACCTAAGTTATTCATTGTTCTTGACAAACACAAGTAGAGTTGGAAAGTTCAATTTGTACAGGTCTAGTTGAATGAGATGGCAAGACATTTCCTCCTCATCAAGAGAGCCTTACGAATACGTGAGAAAACATTATAAGAATTATACGAATAGCGTTTCTTACGAAGTTGGATGGTTGTGGATATACTGCGGCTAAAACCTTCGAATCTTATAGGTGGGATGCAGATAAGAGGGAGGATGCACCGAGATCAAATAAGTTGTCAGAACTTTATCGGTAGAAGCTAGTTGGATTGCCATCCGCAAATATACTGTCATACAAAATTATTACAGGCAGCATGTCAATCGAAATAGTAAAGCAGTGACATTTACAATATAATAAAGTATGGAGAGCTACTTGTAGTTTTCCCCAAGATGGCAATGGGATGCCTCTCAAATAATTTTTCTTTATTTGCCATTACTCGTTTAGATAGAATGTACTTCTTCACTCAACAATTAACATTGAAAACCATTCAACCTGTGGTACTTATAGCAATAGAGTAATAGACTGCTGTCAGCTGACCTTAGGGACAGTAATTCAGCAACATTAAAAATTACTCCACCGGCTTAATCACATAAATCAAATAGCCGCACTGTTCATCTCTGAATGATGGATAAAACTTAAATTCTTTGGACTTCCTTAGAGCCAATGAAGTCAAACTTGTCTTGAATAGTGTCGTCAATTTTTTATTGATTTTAGAATCGATGACTTTCCCTTGTCCATTTACACAAACATCTATCACTACTTTCCCAGCTTTATCAGATACAATAAATAGATCTGGGTTAGAATCTACTTTTCTTTCTCCGAGGCCATTGCCGATGACTACGGATAGTTCTTCATCAATTTCTACTTCTTGAATTGCATCTCTATCCGGTTCTTCGATGACTACTGGTTTTTCCGGTTTTTTATCTCCCTCTTCCACATCCTTATCTTCATTTTCAGATCTTTGGAGTTGCTCGTCATCATCATTTTCTGCTTCTGCTTTTTCTTTCTCTCTCATTTCTTCTATTTCGGCAAGAACGGCACAATGTTCTTCTAGTAAAGCTCTCGCTCTTCTATCTCCCAACTTTGATGACCGTGACCATAACTCACAAGCCTCACTTTTATCCTGTTGTGTGAAATGGATATACCCTTTGACCAAATACAGTTCTGAATCATAAGGGTCTAGTTCGATAGCCGTCGTCACATAATTCATAGCAGCTTTCTGATTACCCAATTGCTGCTCTGTTCGGCTCATCAATTTGATGACATCTTTGGTCACACCTTGAAGAGCGATGAATTCTAAGACATCTGCTTTGGTGCCTTTATATGCACCTAGCTCATATTTAGCTTTTGCTCTCATTAATAATGCTGGTGCAAAATCATCTTGCTCATTTAGAATTTGATTGTACATACGGACAGCTTCATCGTACCGTTCTGTATCATACAACACCTGAGCTTTTTGGAAGATTACAGTGACGTTCTCTTCTAAAGATTGAGCCATGCCTGTTAAGGCGAAAAGACAGGACAGGGCAATTATATAGGTAAACGCTTTCATATCGCTTGTTTATAGTTTATGACGTTTT
Source organism: uncultured Saprospiraceae bacterium (assembly GCA_937997635.1). Lineage (GTDB taxonomy): Bacteria > Bacteroidota > Bacteroidia > Chitinophagales > Saprospiraceae > CALFUK01. Next base: position 27,601 of record CALLFA010000227.1, read on the forward strand.
ATTTGCTTACTTGGTTTCCAAATGCATGAATTATGGTATTAATGATTCGTTAAAACCAAGATGAATCATATGGTAAAAATACATATATCATGCCAGTTAACGAAGGTCATAACAAACTGAGGATAGCAAAAAAGTGATTTATTAGTCTACGGCTTGGTCCATGACTTCCTGTTTTATTCCTACTATTCCAAAAATGACCAATAACAAACTCAAACAGATGAGTCCCCATTCACCAAGTGTCGGGATGTCCGTTACTTCTTCTGGAGGTGGTGGACAATTTATTGTGAAGCTAAAGTCACCGCTGTCTTCCAAGGATAACTCAACACTTTCCATACAGGAAAAGGGTGTTGCAGCAGAACATAAATCATTCTCGACTGCTTCCTCGCATTCATGCATAAATTGAAAATTACCCCCATCAAAATCTACCCTAACAACAATATACAAAACCTCCCCTTGGTCAATTTGAATGCTAAATTGATCGCCAGGTCTTGTGAAATTGCCTCCTCTACAATCTCTGTTTTCTGAGGGATCACAATCATTACTTATCAGATTGAAATTTATAAATCCATCATCTGAACTTAAAGTTGTAAACGTGTGGATTAACCCATCTCCAACTACACTGTACCATACTCTAGGATCTGAAATGAAAAAACAATTTGTAGATAGAAAATTTAAGTTATCGTCTACTGTGTTTCCGCTTATGACATCTCCACAAAAAATTTCTATTGCATTCTCGCATTCGGTGTTAGAAGGCGTTTGCGCATTTGTGAAGAATGTCCAAGAAAGCATTAAAAGAATCAAAGCAGTCCTAATCATAAGTTCTTTTTCGTTGTAAATAGTGCACATGTTAGTATAATCGTCTAAGTGAATATAAAAAAATTATAGATCACCTACCTATCCCACGATTAATTAGTGCCCACTTGCAAGTGGGGCTGCACCATCCTTCACCAACACATTCACCAGTTTCCCAATCGTCAACCCTTGCACAATAATGGAAAACAAGACAATCACATAAGTCAGGATCACAAACAATTCCTTATCCATCGATTGAGTCAAGGACAAAGCTAAAGCTATAGAGATACCACCTCTTAACCCACCCCAGGTCATAATGGTATTTGTCTTGGGGATAAACTCCAATTTCTTTTGATAGAGTTTTATGGGAATGGATAAGGCTATGTATCGAGCCAGTAAAGCTATCGGAATGGCAATCAACCCGATCAGTATATATTTTCCATTATAAGGCAACACCAATATTTCCAATCCGATCAACACAAATAAAATACCATT
>CALLFA010000228.1 GCA_937997635.1 uncultured Saprospiraceae bacterium
TCAATTCCCACTAGCCACATTAATCCTTCGAATAAAAAAAATACAGACCAAACAAACCGCAATCGATAAATACCCAACGTATTCATAATTCTGAAATTGATCGTTATCTCCAATAAACACAATGCGCCCACTAATAAAAGCAGCCACTGCAATTGCCAATTGCTGCAACATAGATTTACAACTCATAAAACTGGCTCGATTGGCTGTTGGTGCAGAGGCAGTGATAATCGTATTTGCAGGTACCATTCGACCAACACCACCGATGAAAAATAGTGTCGTAATGCAAAGGACATACGCAATTGGAGCTGCTGGCATATTCGTAATTAGGTATGTTGGTATAAAAGAGAAAAACAGCATGATGATAAAGATCCGGAAGAAGCCATATTTGTCAACCATCCTTCCTACAAAGGGTGAGGTGAACACGGAGACGACACCACCAAAAAAGAATTGGTAGCTGATTTGCATTTGTGTGAAACCAACATTTTTTATCAAATATGGAGATATAAATGGAATGATTAAAAAGTGACCTAGTACTAAAACAAATCCTGCCATTAACGCGGCGACTTGATTGCGATCTCCTATTATATCATTGAGGACTTTAAACGCATTCCGATCTTTCGAGACCATTTTCAGATGGCCAGTCATTGTAGGGAATTTGAAAAACAAGAGTATACTTACGAGTGTGGCGAGACCACCTATGATTAGAAAGGGAACTTGCCAAGAACCAATCGCTGCTAAGTACAAGCCTATGGGTATGCCAAGTGCGGATGCTGCTGCAAAGGCACTGGTGAGTATCCCCATTGCTGTGCCACGCTCTTCAAATTTGTAAATGTCGCTGACAATAGATAAGACAATACTTCCAAGAATCCCACCAAATAAACCTGTCAGTACACGCAATGAAAGCAATAAGGCATAACTGTTTGCAAACGCACATAAAAATGTCCCAACGCCAAACCCCATGTAAGCAATAAGTAATGCTTTTTTGCGATCAACAATATCCAAGTAGAAAATAGCTAAAAGTCCAGAACAAACGGCACCGATCGCATAGCCAGACACCAGCAAACTGTACTCAGTTGCATTGATGTTAAACTGTTGAATGAAGATATCACCCAAAGGCATAATCAGCATCGAGTCAACAATGTGCGTAAAGTTGATAAGGGCTAGAGTGAATAAAATTTGATTTCTGGAAAGACTCATTAAAAAATTCGAAATGCAAAAGTAAGTCCATTATAGATAGCAATGTGGATTTTATAGAAGTAGTTATCAATTGTTTATGGAACAAAATGTAAATGCATCTAATTTGGAACGACTTCTCGTTTTCATACTTGATTAATTCATACTCATAGAGGGAAGCAACTTCAAACTTTGATGGAAGCGCAATTCTGAATAGTCGAATTCCATATACTTGCTCAAGGGGAGTTTGTCAATGCAATTCAATAATTCACTTTCGGATGAACACACAAAAACGGCCCACAATTTGGACAGGTCTGCTGCTAGAGTGTAAGCGGAAAGCTTGCCAGTAGAGAAGAGTTTTTGCACTGTTTCCTGTTGATCAGGAATTTTATGATACAGTTCTGAAGGGAAAGGCACTGGAACAGTAAATTCCACCATATAGTTATATAGTTGATGATTTTCACTCATTGATAAATGCCTTAAAATTCAACAACACCCTTGTTTCTAAATCAGAAGGTACAAAGGATTTGAAATTAATTCTCACTTGAAGGTGAATATTGTCTTGCAGTAATATGTCATTCACATCTGGCAATGAAGAAAATAATTCTAAATCTCCTTCGTGATCGACGGGAATAAAATCCATCCAAAAGACTTCTTTTTCATTTTGTAGATCCATCGGTGAAATGACTCGTATAGATATTCGTTCTACATTGCGAAAGTTAATGTTGGTGAATCTACCTGTTAGCCGGCCTGTACTTGAACGAACACTCGTCACAGCATCTCTTGTAGAAGCAGAACTGATGGATTGTATGAATGTCGGCACATTGAATATTTCAAAGACATGTGTATCTATGCTGTTTAACCCAGCAGGTATGACAAAAAATGTTTCAATATCAATGTCAAACGCTGAATCGACTTCATCAGAACAGCTGTTGAGGCTGATCGCAAACATTAGTATGAAAAAAAGTTTCCGCATTCTTCAATCAAACGACTAGTGATGGTATATTGTTGCTAACATTTATTGACTTAAATTTATTTTGAAATGGGAGAACAAAAAGTATCCTTAGTTCAGAGTAAAGAGCAAATGCGTTCATTCGTACAATCATTACTCAAAGACATCCGAGCACTCGAACATATGTTGGATAATAACATGTTTGAATCCGGCATTACGCGCATAGGTGCAGAACAAGAAATGGTATTGGTCAACAATCAGACAATGAACCCAGCATCTATCGCCATGGATGTCATCGGACAATTGTCAGATAAGCAATGGTTGGAGACCGAATTGGCCAAATTCAATCTGGAAATCACCTTAGATCCTCAAGAGTTTACTGGTCCTTGTTTTCAAACCTTAGAAACAGAAATAAACCAAAAACTCGCAACTATATCTGATGTGCTAAAACAATATGACACATCACTTGCCTTGACTGGTGTGTTGCCGACATTTCGAAAAAATGACTTGGAAATGCACAACTTGACACCGAAAGAAAGATATAAGGCCTTGATGACTGCCATCCATGATCAGTTAATAGGCAATAATTTTGAGTTGCGAATTTTTGGCATTGATGAGTTATTAATCAGACATAAGTCTCCATTGCTTGAGGCTTGCAATACGAGTTTTCAAGTTCATTTACAGACAGATGCTAAGGACTTTGCTCCATTATATAATTTGTCCCAAACACTAGCGGCGCCTGTGATGGCAATCAGTGCCAATTCACCATTGGTATTTGGAAAACGGCTATGGCACGAATCAAGGATTGCATTGTTTCAACAATCGATAGATGTACGGACGACGCATGAACATTTCAGAGAGCGATCTCCCAGAGTAAGTTTTGGAAGTGATTGGCTAGATACATCGGTTATAGAAATATTCAAGGAGGACATTTCAAGATTTCGTGTGTTGATCAGTTCTGACATTAAAGAAGATTCTTTAGAAATGATTCGCAACAACAACACACCAAAATTAAGAGCATTGCAGGTACATAACTCTACTGTATATCGTTGGAACAGACCTTGCTATGGAATCTCACCAAATGGTCAACCGCATTTGCGTATTGAGAACAGAGTATTGCCATCAGGACCAACTGTCCAAGATGAGATTGCCAATGCTTGTTTATGGTTGGGCTGCATGATTGGCATGTACGATAACATTAAAGACATCCGCAAACATATTGGCTTTGCCGATATCAGAGATAATTTTGGCAAAGCAGCTAAATATGGTATTGATAGTAATTTTACTTGGTTTAAGGACAAAAAAATCAGTGCTTGTGAATTAATCAAAAAGGAACTCCTGCCATATGCGAGGGCGGGATTAAAATCCCGACACGTTGATGATGCCGATATAGACAAATATTTAGGCATAATTGAAGAGAGAGCCGAGACGCACATGAATGGTGCACGCTGGTTACTGAGAGGATACACCAAATTAAAAGAAGAAACAAACAGAGTTGAAGCTTTGCGATTGATTACCCAAGCAACAATTGAGAACCAGCAAAGCAATATCCCAGGACACAAATGGGAGATGCCATCGCTTGATTTAAAAAAGGACTACGCTACACATGAATTGCTCGTCAGTGAAATCATGCAAACGGATTTAATAACAGCACAAAAAGATGATGTCATTGAATTGGTCTCCGCTATGATGAATTGGAAAAACATCAACTACATGCCTGTAGAAAATACGAAAGGCAATCTAGTAGGCTTGGTGTCTTCCAAAGAGATTCTGGCTTATTTTAAAGACAAAGATTTATTACCAGAAACGTCGCAGAAAAATATAGCGGACATCATGATCGAAGAACCAATAATCGTTTCTGGAAACACCAAATTGACTGAAGCAATTAGCATCATGCAAACTAAAGATATTGGCTGTTTACCAGTTGTAGACGATGGAGAATTGACAGGTATTCTGACTGATTGGGACATCACTCGAATATCAAAGAAATTGATGGACGCCTAGATCTTCACCAAGAGAAATGGAATTAGAAATTGTATATGAAGATCATGAGCTTATTGCTATAAATAAGCCCCATGGGTTGCTGGTTCATCGCACTCGAATTGCAACTGACGCAACAGAATTTGCCGTACAATTACTGAGAGACCAAATAGGCGGACAACATGTATATCCAGTCCACCGCTTAGATAGAAAAACATCAGGTGTACTCTTGTTTGCTAAAACACAAAAAGCCAATCAAGACGTGCAGGCAATGTTCAGAGAAAGTGCGACAACAAAAACGTATGAAGCCTTTGTACGAGGATTTACAGATGAATCAGGTGACATCGATTATGCCTTGGAAGTGAATGGAAAGACACAAGAGGCGAAGACTAGTTATGTCAGAATATGTAAATATGAACTTCCAATGTCGTCATCAGGATTTGAGACATCTAGATATTCATTGTTAGAATTGAAACCAGAGACTGGACGGTTTCATCAGCTGAGGAAACACATGGCTCATATTCGACATCCGATAATAGGGGACAGACCTCATGGCTGTAATAAACAAAATAAACTTTGGAAATACCGCTTTGGGATGGTAACCATGTTATTACACGCACGAAGTCTGTCACTCCATTTTTCTGAAAAGAATACTCTTCAAATTACAGCTAAAAGACAGCAAGCATTTGAACAAGTACTCAGCTATTGTGAACCTTTTCTGCAAAAGTAAAGGCATCAGTTATTAACTGAATTTACTTTATTAAATATTACTGTGGGAATTTATCGCTTTTATCCCATTGATCTCCATTGACAAAATAGATGCCAAAGTGATTGCCATCTACAGAATATGCAGTTAAGTAAGCGACTTCTCCATTTTGTGCTGGAGTGAATTCCAATACAGTATCTGATTCCCCAAATTTAATGGCGCTGCTTGGGAAGTATGGGTTTAACTTCCAACCATCGACATCTAGATATAAAAACTCGAATTGGCCTGTTTTACGAGAATAAGCAAATAAGCCATGCAAAGCAACATCAGATCCGGGTAAAAATTTCATTCGATAGTCTCCACCTCCGATTGTGATTTTGGGTTGAGGAATGAGATTGTTTCTTACCCACTGCCCATCTTGAACATAGAACTGATTAAACTCTGCAGTTGTAGTTGAATACACATTCAATCCTGCATAATGCTTTGATGTGGCTGGGAAATAGTCCATTCGTTTATCAGATTGGCCGAAGCTCATACCAATGGAGAATAGAAAGAAACAAAAAGTAAAAAAATGTAATTTCATAAAACAGTGTTTTAAATGAATGATGCCCTTGGACATTAGGGCGTTTTTGAGACGGGATTAGTCATAAAAAGTCTCAGGTTATAAATAATCGTAATGTATGTACTACTAGGAGGAAATCTAATTCGTGGAAGATAGACTAATTAAACTAAGGAATGCACTTTTTGAGAAAACTATAACAGAAGTCATGTATCTAATGACTGATTAGCTAACAATATCCCAACGGGTATCATCAACAGCTAGGGACAAAGTCCTTCGCTGTTTTGATGTTTAGATGAGCAGTCCCAAGGAGACAACCAGCCTCATACTGAATTACCCAAGTCAACGAGCAGGTTCAGTAGCTATCAAGGTAGCAATTACGTATCTTTGCACATAATATTGACAGCTGACAAAAATAGAATTGTTGTTAGCTAACTACCTGTAAACAAATGTTATGACAATTAACGAAATAAAAAAAGCACTGAGCAACCTAGAAACAATTGCATTTGAACTGCCAAATGGAACCTTAGTCCCAAATCACTTTCATGTCACTGAGGTGGGTAAAGTACATAAAGATTTTATTGATTGCGGTGGTACAAGAAGAAGTGAAACACGCGCGGCGTTTCAGTTATGGGAAGCTGATGATTACGACCACAGATTACATCCAGAAAAGTTAGTCAGTATTATTGAGCTTTCGCAAAAAGTCTTAGAGCTAGGAGATGAAGAAATAGAAGTCGAATATCAAGGTGAGACAATTTCTAAATACGGTCTTGATTTTGATGGCAAACATTTCAAACTAACAACAAAGCATACAGACTGCCTTGCCAGAGAAAACTGTGGTGTACCTATTGTAAAAGAAAATGCAATGGTAGAAATAGCGACTGGAGGCAGTTGCACACCAGGTTCAGGCTGCTGCTAACATGGACATCATCCAATTTGATCAATCTACATTTTCTCATGTCCAACGGATCTATGGGGAAGGGATAGCTACAGGCATAGCCACTTTCGAAACGCAAATACCCGATTGGTCCAGCTGGGACAACAGCCATATGAAAATCGGAAGAATCGCGGTTACCAATGATGCTGATCATATGTTGGGTTGGGCATCGCTTTCAGCTGTATCAAACAGATGTGTGTATGGCGGTGTGGCCGAAGTAAGTGTTTACGTTGGCGCAGACTCCAGAGCTAAAGGCGTAGGCAAGATGCTTTTACATGAGTTAATTAAAATCAGTGAAGCCAATAACATCTGGACCTTACAAGCTGGGATTTTTAAAGAGAACATAGCCAGTCTAAAGCTTCATAAAACATGTGGGTTTAGAGAAATCGGTTATCGAGAAAAAGTCGGACAATTAAATGGTGTCTGGAAGGATAACGTTCTTCTAGAAAGACGGAGTAAAGTTGTTGGCGTGTAGGAGAGTGGAACTTCGATCCGCCAGCTGGCTGATGATTTTCATGATTGCGATTATATAAATCCAGAGAATCCTAGAATCCTGTAAATCCTGATCCGTACAATGTTGGATTCAGCCTTTGTCTCATTTTGTCTGCATCAGGATTTTCAGATTTTCATGATTGCGACTATTTAAATCCAAAGAATCCTTGAATCCTGCAAATCCTGATCCCGACAATGTTGGATTATAAATCACTCGTATAACACCACCGCATTACTAACATTTTTCTATCTTAGAAATACATTTTAACTAGCAGCACAGATTGAACTGGGTAGAACAAATTCTAAAAGACGAAAATCGGGCATTGAGACAATTGTATGCTGAAAACAGGTCTTCATGCATACAATGGCTCACCACTAAAGGCAATGTTCAACTCGAAGACGCCAAAGAAATATTTCAAACAGCAGTCATCATCCTCTACGATAATGTCAAAAGTGGTAAACTCACAGAACTGAGCAGTAACATCCAAACGTATATCATTGGTATTTGCAAAAACAAGGCCTTTGAGCTGTATCGTAAAAAGAAGAAAACATCACTCACCGATGAATTTCCTACCATCGCAGCTTATATGGATGAGGAAATCGAGGAGAAAAAGGAGCTGGAAGCCAAGGTAAGCCAGATGAATATAGCGATGCAAGGACTTGGCGACCCTTGTCGTAGTATTCTACAATGTTTCTATTACAAGAAGATGACTATGGACGATATAACCCAGTTAATGGGCTATAAAAACGTCTCAACCACAAAAAATTTGAAATATAAGTGCGTGAAGAGGTTACAATCTGCAGTAAAACAACATAAAGTAGTGACTAAATGAAATTAAATGAACACGATATGGAGATTGTCGATGCATATCTCCTTGGTGAACTAAAGGGTGATGCATTGATTGACTTTGAGCAACGGCTTAAAGAAGATACTGCTTTTGCAGAAGATGTGGAAGAGATGCGGGTGTTGATGTTGGCAGCAAAGCGGAGTACGCTAGAGGAAAAGATGAAGTTTTTGCAGGAAGAAGAGATTAAATTTGAGGATGTGGTTGTGGATTCTAAAAATCCAGAATCAAAAACGATTGATACCAATTCTGAACAAGCGAAGGTGAAGCGATTGCCATGGAAGAAGATCTTGAGTGTAGCGGCTAGTGTGTTGGTGATTGGGGTGTTGGGGGTTTGGTGGAGTGGACAAAATGCGGAAGAAGTGCCGACTCTCGTGGACACCAGTAATTTTCCAGATGCTCCAGTTGAGCTTTTTATGTCAAACGAAAAAACGGAGTACAGTCCAAAAATGATAAAAGCGTCAAATATTTATAATCTGGCTATTCATGAGGAAGACGCCAAAACACAGCATGAGTATTTTAGAAAAGCGTCAGTTTTATTTGGGGAAGTTTGGGAAGAAGAGAGGGATAGTGTGGCGTTGGGGTTTTTTAAATTAATAGATAAAACGATAAAATAATTAATGAAAAGTGTAATAAATTATCTCTTTACTTTAACGTTAATATTACTTATGATCTCATGTATTGAAGAACAAAAACCTAGAGATTCAAAGGATACAAAAGAGAAAGTCATTGATACAACAAAAGTGATTGATACAACAAAAGTAAGGGAATACTTAAATGTCTATGACTTAGAATGTATAAAAATAGAGGAATTAAATAATTGTTATGAAATCTCAGAAAATAAAAAGCACTATGCGTTAATAGAAAATTGCCTTCTTAGTGAAAGGTGTCAGAGTGGAAAAGACCTAAATAAATTTGGTAGAGTTAAGATGGATAAGTTACTAAAATATCATCTAGGAACTGATGTGTCTCATTTAGCATTTGAACCCAACGATTACTATGTAAATAATACCAAAGCTCATAATAAATTGGAATCTTTAGTGAATAAATATTCAGTTCCGTTTTCTGGTTCATACGGTTGTATTCCTAATTTGTTTTCATATAGAGTAGTAGGGCAACCAAACCAGTACCTCCCTCTATCATTTAATATGAATAAAAAATATATCGTTCCTGTTCCTTTTGTTTACAATGATGATCAGATAAATAAAGAAGCAGAATTAAGATATCTAGAGCTTACTAAGAAAGATTTTGTTTTCTTTATAGATTTCTTTAAAACTTATAATAGACGAGTAAGATTAGATTCATTTAATTTTGTTGCTATAGCAATTGACAAGGACCCTGGTGATGGTGAATTAATTAAAGAGTTTAAAGTACTATCAAATAGAAATACCTATGATAGTAATACAATCTGTCGTAAGTTTCCAGGTTATGATATGACTAACTGCGCTAATATAGGCAAGTAAAAAAGTCTTAAATAACGCTATGCTTTAAATAGATTGAATTATGCTGTTTATTGTGTAAGCTTCTTAGTCTCACAAAACCAGATATTGTATTGACATTAAAATATCGATTTATGCTAAATAATCCTTCGCTATTTTGAATAAAACCATAACCTGACTCACAGGCAATAAGACTTATGAGTTTTATGTTATTATGTGGTTTTGGAATATTAAATCCATAAATAGAGTCAATACCAAAATTTTCAGTTCTGAAGTATAGTTTGACATCATCTCTCTTACTTCCATTAGCTTGTCCATGTGTACTAAGAAATATCATATCATAATCTGACTTTATAGTATTTATAAAGTTTTCTTTAGTTGCAGAATTACCGGAAAATATTATTGTGTTAGGGTATTGCTTAGCGATAGACTTAGCTTCCAAATAGGAATTAGATAATTCAGGGAGACTTAGATCATTGGTCTTCAAAATTGAAATGGGGTCAGAATATGAAAATACTGCCACTTTTAAATTAGAATTATCTACTTCAAATTGTATGTTTTCCCATAATTGTAAAGAATGAGTATAGCTAATACTATGGTTATGATTGAGCTTGCTATTTAATTTGCTAGTAAGATCAGTTTCTAATGCGGCAAAACTTAATTTATGTAATATATCATCTGCGACAATAATTATATTTTCTTTCAAGTGTTGATTGAAATATTCTAATTGTAAAAATTTGTAGATGTTATTACTTAATGTGCGGTTTTCGATCGTTGACAAATCTTCATAGTTAGAAAATTTATCATAAAATGTATTAATTAACCTAATTTTTTCTGAATTGAGAGAAACTCTGTTTACGAACGCTTCATCTTTATTAATCAAGAGTAAATAAAGATAATTATCGACAATGTAATAGTCAAGAATTGTTTGGTCCACATTCATGATATTCTGTATGTCCTTTAAACTACGTCGTTCTAAAAGGTCACCTTGTGTAAAAGAAGTATTTTTATGAATATTATTTAGTTGATGTTGTACCAATTTTTCTCTCTTCAGAACACTCTCAATATCCATCCAATGATCTGAAATGCTTAACTCCTTTATTTCTGTTTTAATAATATGGATGTCATTGATAATCTGTGCTGGAATAAGAGAATCAAGAGTGTTTAATTTTCGGTCGCGTTCAAGCAAATAACTTTTTTTAATAGAAGCAATTAGAAAAAAGTCATTTATAGATACATTATTGGGCGACAATTTGTATAAGTCGTATGCAGCTCTCATCCCTGTTGTTGCTAAATTGACTTTATTTCTAGATAAACGTAAGAAGGCTTCTTCATTTATTGTGTTTAATTGATCATGAAGTAAAGATATTCCGCGATTCACATTATTTAAACAAGCATATAAGTAAGTTTTATTTTTAGTAACTACCCATTGATTATAATCTAAGTGGGCCAACGTACTGTAATCAATAAATGAATATGCTGATTTAAACGTATCTATGCTAGATTCAATAAGATTTCTTGCTTCTATAAATTCTTTAATGTTAGAGTATGAATTAACGAGTATAGACCTAAGCGAGTTATCAATAGCTTGATTATTCACTTTCTGTTTTTCGGCATGTGTTATAGCATTTTTTAAACTGAAAATAGCTTCTCCATATTTTTCATGAACATAAAGAACTTGACCTTTTACGCGATTAAAATTCACAAAATCTGATCCACACTGTTCAATATTTTTTTGATATTGATTGAGAAGTAGTTTTAAAGAATCAATAGGTCGTCCTGAATATAAATTTGTGTAGGATAAATTTTTATATCCATTTTGATATTCTGGTATACATTTGTTAGAGGATAATAGGTTGAGAAACTTCTCACCATACATAAGAGCACTCTTTATTTCTTCACGTCGTAATTGTATTAAACTATACTGATTATATATCCTAGCTTTAACTTTATCCGTTAATGCTAAGTGATTCCTATTTTCATCTAACAATTTTTCGCACAACGCCAAGCCTTTTAAATTAGTACGATCATAAGAATTTAAATCCATCAAGGCATAGTAGACATCCAAATGTAAATTAGAATTATAGTCATACTTATACAGCAATTCTTCAGCTTCAGTTGCATACTTAAATGCGGTATCGTAATTGTTATCCACATGCATATAATATCGTGCTAGCTGATATAAATACTCTATCCGTTCTTTGTCTGTAGACGCCTTTTCTACGTTACTTAAAAGAAATTCGAGATTTTGAAACTCACCAGTCGTATACAATTCATAGTAGAATGAATCAATGGACAGTATCTTAGTGGAATCCAATTCAGGAAAATGATCCACTTCATACATCCATGCATCGTGTAATTTGTGCCGCCACAATTTTGAATGTATGAATGTATCTATTGAAGAAGGTGTATGTGTGTTAGCCAGTTTTTCTACTAGAAAATCTGAAGCCTTTTCTAACTGTAGATTCAACATTAAGGAATCGTAAGTATAGACGATGGGATGGTCATTCTTATTTGCAGTTAGCTTCTTATCGTATCTTACATGGGCTTCTTCTGTACAGGATATGGTAAGTAAAGCAAACGCAAGTATATAAAGAAGGTGTTTCATGCCTTTAGAAGTGTAATCACTGATAACTGACCTCGATATTAGTTAGGAGGATAAGCTCCTACTGCACCACACCCCCCACCATAAACTCCAAAGACGCCAACGCCCCCACAGGCCGTACCACAGCCCCATCCGCCAACACATACAAGGTATGCTTACCACTGTTCTTAGGGATACTAATCGTTACGGTTTGATTCTCACCCTCTTTCTCAGATACAACCAGCTCCGCTTCTCCCACAACATTAGAGGGATCATCAATGGCAAGTTGTATTCTACCTCCGGCCATGAATGGGGAGACAACAGAGTATCCAAATGCTATGGCATCTACGTGCGTGAGGTCAATGTCTTCATAGGCCACATTAGCACCACCGTTTAAGATGACGATATCAAAGGATTCAGTGATGCCTGGAGCCATGTCGGGGGTGACGGTAAACTTACTCGCTTTATCTAGTGTGTTAGCGGCGACAGCTGGAAGAACTGGTGAGCGCAACACTTTAATTTCTTCCGATTGTAAACGCTCAGCACCATCTGCGCCTTTATCAACGTAGGAAGCGGTCAACACATATTTTCCTTCGGGAAAGTTAGCTGGCTTTTTATCGAATGTAAATGAACCTGTTGGATCCAGAGATTCTTTGACAACTGTGGCAGTTTTTATAGACATGATGTAACTGGCCATTGTCTCTGCATCTGATTTTGACAAGTCTGGATGTGCTGCCATGACATTTTCTCCCCAGACACCACCGCCACCGTTGATGATTTTGTCTGCTAGATAAGCTGTTGCCTGAGAATCTTCTTTGTATTTGAGAGATACTTCTTCATAGGATGGCCCTATAGACTTACCATATTCTTTGTGACAGGAGGCGCAGTCAGATTCATTGATTAATGATAATCCCGGATGGCCTTGATTTAATTCGCTGAGTGCTTTGTGACCCATAGCAATTTCAACAATGTCATAACCCCTTTCCAGGAATTCTATAGAGACAGCAACATCACTGGCATCTATGCCTTCATGTAATGTACCATCTTCTTCATCTGCTACATCTAAGGAATATTGTAACGGAATTTCGGGCCAATAAAACATTTCATTTGCACCAGCTAAATTCCAATTCACTTTTGGTGGTTCATTGCCCACATAGATTTTCACTTGATTTTCAGATTCAACATCATCTTTATCTGTAATGGTTAATGTTGCGGTATATGTACCGGCTTCTTCATATTGATGGCTTGGATTCATGCCTTCACCAGTGGCGCCATCTCCAAAATCCCAGGAATAATGTAAATCATCTCCGTCAGGATCTGTAGATGTTGTCCCATCAAACGTAACAACATGAGGTGCTGCACCAGCAGTATTGTCCGCTTCAATTCTTGCAGACGGCGCTCGATTGCCTTTATTGAATTTTAATCTCGACAGTCTTGCATCCGCATTCTTTTGAAACCAACCTTTGCCATATTCTAAGGTATACATGTCTCCTTCATCACTCATCACAATGTCAATAAGATTACTCCATTCCATAGAAGGGAGGAAGGGTTCCATACTTTTATAATTGCCATCCTCATCAAAACTGACTGCCATTATCCATCCGCGCATCCATTCGTAAGCAAAGAACTTTCCATCATAATACGCTGGATATCTATAGTCACTTTCTACATAATCATCCACATAGAATACAGGTCCTGCCATTGCATTGCGACCGCCTGTACCTAGATCTGGAAATTCTGGAGATTTGGCATACGGATAATACAACATTGCTGGTTGTGCTGGAGGTAAAATTCTAGCGCCTGTGTTGTTTGGAGATTCATTCACTGGTCTCTCGGGATCATAGTACTCAGTCGTGTTGTTACTTGCAAAATTTCTTTTCTTATATGGTTTGTTATCTCCGACAAATAAAGGCCAGCCATAAAATCCTGCTTCCTTCGCTTGATTGACCTCATCGTGTCCTCTTGGTCCATACTTCAAGCTGTCTTTATTGGCATCTGGTCCAACGTCTCCCCAGTACACATAGTTGGTGCGCTGATCAATGGAAATACGATATGGATTACGACAGCCCATGACATAAATTTCTGGACGACCAACCGATACATCTGTGAATAGATTGCCCTCTGGTATGGTATAACTTCCATCTTCTTGGGGCGTTATCCGTAAAATTTTACCTCTGAGGTCATTGGTGTTTGCAGAAGAGCCTTGCGCATCAAAAGGGGCCCGACCTTTTGTAAAATCACTTGGACTGTAGCCATCTGATTCAAATGGATTCGTATTGTCTCCTGTCGATAAATACAAATTCCCCAAAGCATCAAATTCAATAGACCCTCCTGTGTGACAGCACGTTTCTCGTTGTGTATCCACACGCAACATGTTCACTTCATTTTGAAGAGGATTGTCATCATCTGGAAACAAATCGAATCTCGATAATTGATTGTGCGGATCATTTCCTTGCGGTGAATAGTATAAGTAGATCCAGTTATTGTTTTCAAAACCAGGATCTAAAGCCAAACCAATTAAACCATCTTCGAATTCTGATACAACGTCAACAGTTGTCAGTAATCTGGTTTCTTCTTTTTCTGGCTCATATAACTTAACAGCTCCCCTTCTTTCGATAAATAAAAGTCTATCGTCTGGTAATATTTCCAGCTCCACAGGTTCATTCAAATAATTATCAAACACAACTTTATGAAATCTGTTTTCTGCTGGAGCGACAGTCGCCAGTTCATAGTTGATAGGGTTATGATTACCCATGACATATTCCAAACCTCCCCAGACGTGATTCACAAAATTTTCTTCCTGGTAGGATTCATTGGTGTGACCTCCTCCTGTGTAAAATGATCTACCTCCATCATACTCGTGATACCACGCAATAGGATGATCGTCACCATTCGTGCCACCAGTGTACGTAGATTCATCCAAATTCAACAGTTTTTTAATGCCAGGAAATATTTCTTTGTAACTGTACCATTCGTCTGTTCTGTCCCATCGCGCGGGCAAATGCTTGCACGAAGCATGACTGCCATCAATAACATCAATGGATGCATCTTTCACATTCGGATCATTTGGGTGACTCTCAAAATAAGCACCGACTAAGCCATTATACCAAGGCCAATCGTATTCTGTATCTGCAGCAGCATGAATGCCAACAAATCCTCCACCAGCTTGGATGAAGCGCATCATTTCATGTTGTTGCGCATCATTAAGACAATCACCAGTTGTGTTTAAGAAAACAATCGCTTTAAAGTTTTTGAGATTCTCTTCTTTGAAATAGTCGGCATTTTCAGTGGCAACAATCGTAATGCTATGATCAGCTTCAAACTTTCGAAACATATCAATTCCTGCTGATATGGATTCATGTCTAAATCCTTCTGTTTTAGAAAAGACAAGGACATCCCCAGATTCTTTTTTGCAAGACATGATGATCAGTACAGATAGAAATAAGAATAGCTTTTTCATGATTTGGGTGCTTAGAATGATAAATATATATCAACTCATTGACAATATTGTGTAGGAAACACAATAAGCTTTCCTTCGATGAAAAGACGACTGCTTTACATGTTAGCAATAAATTAAAAAAGTTGTCTACTTATGAGCCAATAAAAGAACATGTAATCATGTGTTGCTATAACACATTGTCATATTAAATGGTCCGCAATAGCATTATGTCCTTTTGGATTTGCTCCCCATTTGTTCGTTCCAGCTTGACTATCTGTACAGAAAAACACAAGTAA
This sequence comes from uncultured Saprospiraceae bacterium, assembly GCA_937997635.1. GTDB lineage: Bacteria > Bacteroidota > Bacteroidia > Chitinophagales > Saprospiraceae > CALFUK01. Next base: position 15,403 of record CALLFA010000228.1, read on the forward strand.
GATGAGGCCACCAAGAATTGGGATCAGCGCTAAAAGATAAAGCCATCCAGATTTTCCAGTATCATGAAGACGACGGACTCCAATGGCAATTGAGGGAATAATTATCCCTAGGTAGAATACTCCTATTATAATTAAAGTAACCGTTTCATTGCCCATTATGCCACCCAATAGTCCTGCTACAAAACCAAGAACCATTCCCAATAGGGCATTAAAAAGGGCGAAATACCAATATTCGCTTCTTCGAGCTCGGCCCGAAAAATCAGCATATTTATTTTTAAATACGTTTACGTAGTAGTCGTTAAAAGCGCTCATAAATGTTGTTGTTTAGTTTGTAAATGTCTTCAATATAATAAATTCAGAAGACATACCTTATCTATTTTACGACCCTTTACCTGTCAATGCGTTCAAGGTTTTGAAAGCAGCACCATTTTTCTTAGACAATCTCAAATACGGTGTTTGTTCTGCACCAAAGGATCTGAACACTCGTTGGAACCGTTCTTCCATGCTCCCACAAAAATCAAGAAAGCTATGCGTTTCCTTTAGACGGATGATCAACCTCGAAACCAATAAAGCAATGGCTCCACTTTTTCTCAACGTAGGATCACTTGCAATCATCAATGTATATACACTAGAGTTATCCAATACCACATACACCGCTGCATGCCATTGGTTTGCATTGTCTTTAATCGTGAGAATAGTGCGCTTTTGTTTGCTCTGTAAAAAAGAATCTAGTTTTTTGACTAATGCCAAGCTGTAAGGGACATCTATGCCTTGTTGTACAAATGGTTTCTGATTTAAAGCATAGAATGCTTCAATATCATCAGTTTCATGAACAGATAGTTCTTGCTCGGCTTTACGGACGTCCGTACGAACCTTACCTTCAAAAGCAGAATCAATGTCTTGGTAAGGCTGATTAAGGTTTATCCTAAATGTGTAATTCGTATGCAGTTCAAAATCTTGCCAGTAGAAAGGTTGGCCGTTTGTAAATGCCAAATGACATTTTTGATTGAAATAGGAAAACTCTGGTAAGGATTTGACGAGGTCATCGATAACCAATTTTTCGGTGCCATATCGATACGATAATTTCTCTTGACGTCTGGGATATTGGATAATTGGCCCTAAGTAAGGTGTTAAGTGTGGTTGTCTAAGAAGCTGAAAACCAGCTTTTTTTTCAACAAAATAAGGAAGAACGCCATTTATTTTACCATCCTTGTCGTATGATAGTGAGACATCCCATGCATCACCACATACGGCCTCTAGCCAATCAGGATGGTGAAAAACAGGGTGAATGTCTTCCATATAAAAGCTTCGATATGTTGATTTATTTGACAAGAATTGACGTCAAGATACAAGATGAAAAAGACTATCTATACTACAATTTAATAATTCAAAGTGAAGAGAATAGACCTGAGTTTTCATTGACAATTTAGCAAAGCAAAAGCAAGTATTGTGGAAGGATGTTTTACATATAAAACAAAACTCTATATTTGCGTTCAATTCACATTGACAACCAGCTAAAATGCCGAGAGATAACTCCATTAAATCCGTCCTCATCATAGGCAGCGGACCTATCATCATAGGACAAGCTTGCGAGTTCGATTATTCTGGATCGCAAGCGTCTAGATCACTCAAAGAAGAAGGAATAGAAGTCAGTTTGATCAACAGCAATCCCGCTACGATCATGACAGACCCTGTTACTGCTGATCACATTTATTTAAAACCATTGACGGTAGAAAGTATCAGGGAGATACTCGAAGAAAGACAAATCGATGCTGTACTTGCGACAATGGGAGGACAGACAGCACTTAACCTGGCCATCGAAGCCCACAACCAAGGTGTTTGGGAGAAGTACAATGTCAAGATGATTGGTGTTGATATTGATGCTATCGAATTGGCAGAGAATCGCGAAGAGTTCAGAAAACACACCTTATCATTAGGCTTGGGTGCTGCTCCGTCAATCATAGCCAATTCATTTCTAGAAGGCAAAGAAGCTGCTCAAGAAATAGGATTCCCCTTAGTCATTCGTCCATCGTATACCTTGGGTGGTACAGGTGGAGGATTCTGTATGGTGCCTGAAGAATTTGATGAAGCGTTAAAAAGGGGGCTCAATGCATCTCCGACTCACGAAGTGCTTATAGACAAAGCAGTATTAGGTTGGAAGGAATATGAACTAGAATTGTTGCGTGACGCTAATAATAATGTGGTGATCATCTGTACGGTAGAGAATCTGGATCCGATGGGAATCCATACAGGAGATTCCATCACTGTGGCGCCTGCGATGACGCTATCAGATACTGCTTATCAGGAGATGCGCGATCAAGCCATTTTATTGATGAGGTCGATGGGTAATTTTGCAGGCGGATGCAATGTCCAATTTGCCATCAATCCAGAAACAGAAGAATTGATCGTTATTGAGATTAACCCGAGGGTATCAAGATCATCGGCGTTAGCAAGTAAAGCCACGGGTTATCCCATCGCAAAAATTGCTGCCAAACTTGCAATAGGATATAACCTGGATGAATTAAAAAATCAGATTACCAAAACAACGTCGGCGTTTTTCGAACCAACATTGGATTATGTGATTGTCAAAATGCCGCGATGGAATTTTGAGAAGTTCCACGGTTCAGAGAACAAGCTAGGGCTTCAAATGAAGTCGGTTGGTGAAGTCATGGCGATTGGCCGTACGTTTCTTGAAGCACTTCAGAAAGCGTGCCAGTCGATGGAAAACAGCCGAGATGGTCTAGGTGCTGATAAAAAAGAATGGATACGTACACAAGATATTCTGGAGCGATTAGAAATTGTTGGCGATGACCGAATCTTCAGAGTAAAAGATGCACTTCGTCTAGGCGTACCAAGAAAGACCATTCATAAACTGACACGAATTGACCCCTGGTACATCAACCAAATTAAGCGTTTGGTGGACTATGAACATGAGCTCAATAAGTTTAATGTTGCAGAAGACCTACCAGAATACTTTCTGCGTCAATTAAAGGAAGTTGGTTATAGTGATGCGCAGATCGCATGGACAATGCGTATAAAAGAAGAAGAGGTAACCGCCCACAGAAAGAAGCTTGGTATAATACGAACGTATAAAATGGTAGATACCTGTGCAGCAGAGTTTGAGGCAAAGACGCCATATTTTTATTCCACCTTCGATAGAGAAAACGAGAGTATTGTTTCTGATAAAAAGAAAATAATTGTTTTAGGTTCTGGTCCAAATCGTATTGGTCAAGGTATTGAATTTGATTATTGTTGTGTGCACGGTTTACTAGCAATCAAAGAAGCTGGATATGAAGCGATTATGATCAACTGTAATCCAGAGACGGTGTCTACTGATTTTGATATGGCAGATAAGCTATACTTCGAGCCGATATATTGGGAGCACCTGGAGGAGATTATTGATTTAGAGAAACCTGATGGAGTTATAGTCCAACTTGGAGGACAGACAGCGTTAAAACTTGCAGAGAAGTTACATAAAAAAGGTGTCAACATAATAGGCACCCAATTTCCTGATATGGATTTGGCAGAAGACAGAGGCTCATTCTCTGATTTGTTGAAGGAACTAGACATACCGTATCCAAAATATGGTGTTGCTGTTGACATCGATGCTGCTATAGAGATTGCCAACAGAGTCAGTTATCCCGTATTGGTTCGACCATCCTATGTCTTGGGCGGACAGCGAATGCGTATCGTTATCAATGACGATGAATTAGAAAAGCACGTGTTGACAATTTTTAAACACATGCCTGACAATAAGGTATTGATTGACCAATTTTTGGAACGTGCGCGGGAAGCAGAAATAGATGCGATCTGCGATGGTGATGATGTCCACATTATGGGTGTGATGGAACATGTCGAACCTGCTGGTATCCACAGTGGTGACAGTTCTGCTTTATTGCCTACCTATTCTCTATCAGAAGAATCGGTCGAGACGATGAAAAAGTACGCCAAGAAAATAGCCAAGGCGCTGAAAATAAAAGGCTTATTGAATATTCAATTTGCTATAGCAATTGATAAGGAGACAAGTGCTGAAACAGTATACGTTATCGAGGCAAATCCAAGAGGATCAAGAACGACACCATTTATAGCAAAAGCATATCAAGTGCCGTATTTAAATATTGCGACACATGTGATGCTAGGCAATAAAAAAATAAAGGATTTTACAATTGAGAAAAAATTAAAAGGCTATGCAATTAAAGTACCAGTCTTTTCTTTTAATAAATTCCCAAATGTTGACAAACGCCTAGGCCCAGAAATGAAATCTACTGGCGAAGCCATTCGATTTATAGATGACTTAAAAGATCCGTTTTTTAGGGAATTGGACAGGAATCGGTCGATGTATTTGTATCAGTAGCCTGCGTACCGTCGAATTTATTCGATGAATGTGATTGTCTCTATACTATTAAAGAGTCATCAATCTAAAAAATTGTTCTTTAACTTCTCATTCTTTGTCGCAAGTTATAAACTCACGACTGCGCACCCTGAGTACCGTCGAATTTATTCGATGAACGTGATTGTCTCTATACTATTAAAGAGTTATCAATCTAAAAAATTGTTCTTTAACTTCTCATCCTTTGTCGCAAGTTACAAACTCACGACTGCGCATCCTTTGTCGCAAGTTATAAACTCACGACTGCGCACTTTTTGTTGTAAGTTACCAACTCACAACTACACACTTGAATTGGTTCACTTTTGAATTAGCGAAAGCCCAACTTCCTTAATTCCTTCCAATTGTGTCTCCCTAGAATGTTGCGCGATCTCAATGGTATAACTACCAGCATCTAGAAATTTAAAGTCAGTTTGAAGTA
>CALLFA010000229.1 GCA_937997635.1 uncultured Saprospiraceae bacterium
GCCTCATCAGAAATATCTGTCAATACATAGTCAATCCAGTCTACAACTTGAAGACAATCCTGTTCTTTCAAGCCTCTAGTAGTCGCAGCAGCAGTACCGATGCGCATTCCTGATGTGACAAATGGACTTTTATCATCGAAAGGGACCATGTTCTTATTAATGGTAATATCTGCTTTCACTAGATTGTTTTCTGCTTCTTTACCAGTAATGCCTTTAGACCGTAAGTCGATCAACATCAAGTGATTGTCTGTACCGCCTGAAATGATTTTATAGCCTCGCTTGACAAATTCATCTGCCATCACAGCAGCATTTTTAATGACTTGAGTGCCATAATCTTTGAAGGCTTGTGTATTGGCTTCTGCAAATGCTATTGCTTTTGCAGCAATGACATGCTCCAGTGGACCTCCTTGCATACCTGGGAAGACAGCACTGTTCATCACTGAGGACATTTTGATCGGATTGCCTTTTTTAGTCGTACGTCCCCAAGGATTGTCAAAGTCTTTGCCTAACATGATGATGCCTCCTCTTGGACCTCTTAGTGTTTTGTGGGTAGTCGAACTCACAATATGACAATGAGGCAATGGGTCTTTCAAATGTTTTCCTGCGATTAAACCGGCAGGGTGGGCGATGTCTGCCAATAACAAAGCACCTACTTCATCTGCAATTGCTCTGAATCTTGCATAATCCCAATCTCTGGAATATGCAGATGCACCACAAATAATCAACTTTGGCATATGTTCCTTGGCCAGTTGCTCTACTTTATCCATGTCTATGATGCCTGTATCTTGTTCAACTCCGTAGAATGTAGGATTGTAGACCTTACCAGAGTAATTGACCGGAGATCCATGAGATAAGTGACCACCGTGAGATAAGTCAAAACCTAGTACGGTATCTCCTGGTTGCAGACAAGCAAGAAAAATGGCAGCGTTTGCTTGCGCACCTGAATGAGGTTGCACATTCGCGTAAGCTGCACCAAACAAGTCCTTTAACCTATCAATGGCAATTTGCTCAACTTCATCGACCACTTCACAGCCACCATAGTAGCGTTTGCCTGGATAGCCTTCAGCATATTTGTTAGTCAAACAGGTACCCATGGCATTGATGACAGCACGGCTACAAAAATTTTCAGAAGCAATCAATTCTACACCTTTGATTTGACGTTCTTCTTCTTTTTTTATTAGGTCGAAAATAGGATCCATTATAGTGGTATTTTATGGCTGCAAATGTATTACAAATCAACCTAACATGATGCATCTTATTTCAATAGAATGTAATTCCATTTCGAAAAAAGTTGAATCTTGTTTTTAATAAGTCTACATTTGAGCAGAAATTATAGATAAGTGAGAAATTTTAGAAATACATGTACAAATTCTTGGACTCTTAACGGAGACTGAGGTAAGTTGTATTTCTACTTTAAGATATAGCCTTACCGACGTTCTCGGTAAGGCTTTTTTTATATGCATAATGAAAGTATTGAAGTTTTATAATGATTCGTTTTCAGGGCTCACTCGTGAAGTTTGGCTGATTGCATTGATTTATTTGGTGAATCGATGTGGTGAAATGGTCATCCCTTTTATGAGTCTTTACATCACACAAGAGCTGGGCTGGACCAAATCTCAGGCTGGGGTTGTGTTGACTTGTTTTGGCCTTGGTGCTTTGGTTGGGTCCAATATTGGTGGATATCTGACGGATCGAATTGGCAATTTCAAAGTGATGGCCATCAGTTTGTTTGGTACAGCTGTTGGCTTTACCTGCATCATGTTTTTTACTTCTTTTTATACATTGAGTGGTTGGTTGTTCATTACGGCTTTGTTTTCAAGTGCCTTTAGTCCTGCCGCCTTTGGAGCAGTAAGCGTATATGGTAATAAAGAGAATGCTGCACGAGGGTACTCGTTACTCAGAATGGCAATCAATTTAGGTGTTGCGATTGGTCCTGCAATTGGAGGGTTTGTGGCGAGTGCGTATAGTTACAATTGGTTGTTTATGTTGGATGGGCTGACTTGTGCTCTTGCTGGCGTTGTGTTGTTTTTGGTATTGTCGCACATTAATGAACCGCCCAAACATTTATCAAAGGAAGCCACTCCGTCCGATTATTCACCATATAAGGATACAAGGTTGATCTTATTCTTGTTTTTCAATTTGATTAATATGATCGCCTTTTTCCAGATTATATTTGCCGTTCCTGTTTACTTTAGAGAAGAGCTGTTGCTGAATGAATTTTGGATTGGTGTCTTTTTCACAGTTAATGGCTTATTGATTTTCACCTGTGAAATGCCGCTCGTTTATTTAATCGAAAAGAAGGATAGTTATTTATTGCCTATGGCTTTAGGTGCTATTGCAATCGGATTGTCTTTCTTGAGTCTGAATATTTTTGCCATACCGATAATAGCAATAGCTGCTTATTCCCTATTAATCGCATTTGGAGAAATCATCAACTTTCCATTAATCCCAACTTTAGCCATGCGTCAGTCAGATGATAAAAGTCAGGGCAAGACGATGGGGCTAGTTTCTATGATGTTCGCGTTTGCATTTACCTTTGCGCCCATCATGGGATTGCCTGTCGTTGAGAAAGTGGGCTTTTACAATTACTTCTTTCTGGCGTGTGCCTTTTCTGTTGTTTCTGGAATATGCCTGTTGATGATGAGGCAAAAAATTGTTTAAAAGGTGCCATCAAGTTCTACCATTAAGTATTGGCTTCCTCCATGCGTTCTAAACTTACATTCTCATCATCAGTTGCATAAAGTGTCATTACACTAAATAATACACATAATAGGTTGATGAATTTAGAATTAAGCTGGGGTTTCAAAATGGATAGTAAATTTTTATGCTTACCTAAATGTAAAGCATTACAAGTAGACGACCTAGCTTAAATTAAAATATGCACAAGTGGAGTTTTTTCAGATAAGAAAATTGAAAATCATACGTTAATGCCAATATTTCAGGGGCGCAAGGTCTAGGACGGGATTAAAGTGGTAGATGTTACTCACCTTTATGTAAGACAATAAGCAAGAAGAAATATCTAACTTACAATTTCAATGTATAAACAGCACTAGTCCAGAAAGACTGAAAAACTGGTTTACTGGTTAAAGCTACATCAATGTAAGCAGGCAGAATATCTATCATAAATAACATAAAACATTAAACAAAACATAAAAAAGCTTATGAACAGAGAAATAAGATCAACACTAAGCAAAGAAGGCACATTATCACTTGAAGTAATCAATACTCCGATGCCACAGCCTGAAGCTCACGAAGTAGTAGTAGAAATACATGCGGCACCTATAAACCCTTCAGATGTAGGCGTGCTCTTTGGATTATCAAATATGATTACGACTGATCTGATTGGCACAACTGCTAGCCCAAAGACCATTACATATCCATCTCCCATCGTAAATCATATGAAAGGAAGATGGGACAAAGCGCTGCCAAGTGGTAACGAAGGATCTGGTATTGTAGTCAGCGCTGGAACTGATATGCAACATCTGATGGGCAAGGTGGTCTCATTATTTGGAGCTAACTGTTTTTCAAAATATCGATGTGTACCTGGATTATCATGTATGGTTATGAATGAAGGCACTACGCCAGATCAAGCCGCTGCGAGTTGTGTAAATCCGTATACAGCATTAGCTATGGTAGAAACAATGAAGATGGAAAATCACAAAGCAATCATAAACACTGCTGCAGCATCTAACTTGGGCCAAATGCTTCTCAAAGTGTGTAAGGCCGATGGTATACCACTGATCAATATAGTCAGAAGACAAGAACAGGTAGACCTTTTAAAATCAATTGGTGGAGAATATGTGCTAAACTCTAGCGATGATAATTTTAAGAGTCAACTGATAGACACAATCAGTGAGACTGAAGCTACTTTGGCCTTCGAGTGCATTGGTGGAGGAGATATGACAGGACAGATTTTAGATGCTATGGAAAAATCATTGGCCAGTAAAGCCGATAACTACAGCGTATATGGCACCACTACGCTGAAGCAAGTATATATCTACGGTAGTCTGAACCAAGCCCCAACCACATTCAGTAGATCATTTGGTCTGTATTGGAGCATAAGTGGCTGGTTAGTGACTCCTATTATCCAGAAATTAGGCATGGAAGGTTTTATGGCCATGCAAAAAAGAGTTGCTGACGAAATTGACACTACATTCAAAAGCGACTTTCATAAATCAATATCTCTAGATGAAATGTGTGAGCCTGACCATATTATAGAATATGTCAAGGCCGGGAGCGGTAAGAAGTATTTGGTAAAGCCGCAGAGCTAAGTACGCTTACAGGTGCGGGTTTGTTTTTTAATGATCAGAGACAATGCTAATAAACAAAGTCGTCCCCTTGGGACTCCTCGTTGAAACATTTCAACAGTCGGGGGATGTCCCCCACTATTGAATGATACCCCTTTGGGGTATTGCGTATTAAAAGCCCTGAAAGAGCGCTAGACTATAGCCAAGGGTGCAACCCTTGGTAAAAAACAACTATCATAACATAAGCCCTGAAATGGCGTAAGCAAAAACACCTTGATTCAATATGAAATACTAATCTTAGTTCAATAATTTCTTTAACGCTGTTCAGAAATACAACTCCAATTATATGCTTTGCGCATTTTCAGGGCTAATACATAGGTGTGGGAGATGAATGTAATCGAAGTACAAATACTTAGTTCAACGAATAAATGAACAAAAGCAGATGACATTACATAAAAAAACGGAAGCCATCCTTTGTGGACGGCTTCCGCTTATGATTATTCGATGGGATATTATCGATTAACGGTTGATTCCAAGAGCTTTTAATGTCTCGAAATCCATTTGACCAACAGGTAAACCGTTGTCTCTTTGGAATTTAACTAAAGCAGATTTAGTGTCAGCTCCAAGTACATTATCTGCACCTGCAGTACCAACATCATAACCTCTAGAGATTAAAGCACTTTGTACTCTTCTTACTAAATCAGCTGTGATATCATCAGAACAAACAACTTCTCTCCACTCAGTGAAACCACCTGGAGTTACTAATTCTCTTCTAGAAACAGTACTGTACTCAGCAGGTACTTCGATCGTACGTGTTGTAGCTGGAGAAGCAATTTTTCTATATGATCTGTTCTCATATCTAGCATCGATATCAGAAGTATTCGCTGTAGCATCTTGTGCTAATTTTTGAATAGATCTGTTTTCGTATTTAGCAGGAATATCAGTAGAATTAGCCGAAGCATCATTTGTTAACTTCTGGAAAGTTCTTGTCGTGTATTGAGCAGGAACATCAGTAGAAGTAGTAGAAGCAGGACTAGCTACTTTCTTATATGATCTTGTTGTGTATTGAGCAGCAATATCAGTTGTATTTGCAGCTGCATCATTAGCTATTTTCTGGTACGTTCTAGTTTCATATTTAGCAGGTATGTCAACAACTCTTGTGGTTGCTGGCGTAGCCACTTTTTTGTATGATCTAGTCGTGTACTTAGCTGGTACAGTCACTGACTCAGTTGTAGCAGGAGTAACTAACTTTTGGTAAGTTCTCGTCTCATACTTAGCTGGGATATCAATAGTCTCTGAAGAAGCAGGAGTAACTAACTTTTGGTAAGTTCTCGTCTCATACTTAGCAGGAACTTGAACAGCTTCTGTCGTCGCTGGAGTAGCCAATTTTTGGTACGTTCTAGTCGTATACTTAGCTTCAACTGGTGAAGACTCTGAAGTCGCAGGAGAAACTAATTTTTGGAACGTTCTTGTTGTGTATTCAGCAGGAATATCAACAACTCTTGTACAATCGTCACCATTGTCAGTCCAACCAGCATCACAACCTTGTCTTACTTTTTTAGTAACGGTTCTGAATTGTGCAGGAACTTCAACTAAACACCATACTAAACAATCGTTAGGATCAGCTGAAAGACAATTTCTGTCTGCTTTTTTCTTTACCCACTTTGTAGATGCAGGTGCAGTCTGAATTTGCTCTGACTCAGTACCATACTTAGCAGGTCTTCTTTCAATTCTTGTAGAAGCTTCGCTAACCAATACTTGCTCAGAAACAGTTTCGTACTGTGCTGGTACAGGTCTAAGTGTGTTGTAAGCATCTTTAACAAGGACTTGCTCAGAAACAGTTTCATAAGTCGCAGGTACAACTCTCAACGTTGTGTAAGCGTCTTTAACAAGAACTTGCTCAGATACAGTTTCATACTGTGCTGGGATAGTTCTGATTTGTGAACTAGCTTCTTGAACCAATACTTGCTCAGAAACAGTTTCGTACTGTGCAGGAACAACTCTTAATGTTGAGTAAGCATCTTTAACCAATACTTGCTCAGAAACAGTTTCGAAAGTTGCTGGAACAACTTCAATTCTAGTTGAAGCTTCTTGAACCAATACTTGCTCAGATACAGTCTCAAATGTAGCAGGAGTTACACTTATAGAAGATCCAGCTTCTTTAGTTAATACTTGTTCTGAAACAGTTTCGAATTGTGCAGGAACTGCAGACAATCTCGTACTTGCTTCTTTAGTCAATACTTGCTCTGAAACAGTTTCGAATTGAGCTGGTACAACACTTAAAGAAGTTGAAGCTTCTTTAGCTAGTACTGACTCAGTTTGCGTTTCGAATTGTGCAGGTGCGATAGATACTTGTGATCCAGCATCTTTAGCTAGCACTTGCTCAGAAATAGTTTCGTACTGTGCAGGCACAACTTCAACTCTTTGTGAAGCAGCTTTAATCAAAACCTGCTCTGTTACAGTTTCGTACTGATCTTGGATTAAACACTTAGCATAACACTTGCCTGGCTCGCTTGGCATTCCTGCCTCTGGCTGTGCAAATGCTACTAGTGTTGCCAACATAAAAACTGCTGTTAATAGTAGGCTAATTTTTCTCATAGTCACTGATAGAATTTTTAATGAATGAAATTATTGTTATTATATTAGTTTTATTTCTATATCTAATTTGGGAGGGCAAATTTAACACTTTATCTTAGGATGGCATAAAAAGTACTTCACAGAATTTCTTGTTTCCACTTTTATCCCAGATATCTCTGAAAATTTCGCTACAGACCCATTTTTTTTCAACATCACTATCTCATTGTCGGTACGGTCGTATGCAAATTTTTCTTCTTTTCCTTCCTTTATTAATTTGGAAGCATCGGAAGATGCAATGCGATAATGTTCTGTTAATTTCTGACGCACATTATCCTTAAAGTCACTATCAAAAGGCTCATTACTTACGTGACATCTGAAAAGTTTTCGCTCAATAATTGTCTTGGCAAGAAAACTTAACAAGAAATGATCAGATTTCATGCTTTCTTTGATTGTATACAAAATGTCAATATCATCTATAACACTATGATTGTCAATTACTTCCTTGTTTAACACCTTTGAATTGCTATTCAAAAAGTAGTTTAATGAAGCAGAGGAGATGGTTTTTCCAGTTTCTTTCAATGTTTTGTAAAATAATATCAACATCGACTCTGCAGAGACTGATGCTTGATGCAGATACACCTGCCAATACATGATTCTTCTAGCGACTAAGAATTTTTCTATCGAGTAAATGCCCTTTTCTTCAACCACTAATTGATTATCTATAACATTCAACATAGCTATTATACGATCATAGCCAATGACGCCCTCAGCTACTCCTGTGAAGAAGCTGTCTCTGTTTAAGTAGTCCATCCGGTCCATGTCTAATTGACTGGACACCAATTGATGCAAAAATTTCTTCTGATAGTTATCGGTGAAAATATCAATGGCTAATGACAGACGACCATCAAATTCTTTATTGAGCTCTTCCATATAGGCAAGTGAAAGATCTTCGTGATGGACAGCTATTATTTCGCCCTCAAGGGCATGAGAAAACGGACCATGACCGATATCATGCAATAAAATGGCACTACAAACAGCTTCGTATTCTTCATCAGAAACCTCGACACCCTTATCTCTCAGTGTATTTATAGCTCTAGTCATCAAATGCAAAGCGCCTAGTGCATGATGAAAGCGCGTGTGTAATGCACCTGGGTACACATAGTGAGACAGGCCCATTTGGGATATTCGCCGCAACCGCTGAAAATAAGGATGATCAATAAGATCGTACAGGAATTCAAAAGGAAAGCGTACAAATCCGTAAACCGGATCATTGAATATTTTTCGTTTATTCATCTCAGTTAGAAACGTGAAGATATGCTATATATTAATTATAACACCTTAGTATGGGTACCAATAAGAGCTTGTCGTTGTATTGTCAGTAATAAGTTGGACAAATTCAACGTTAGATTCAAAACCGACTGCTAGAGTAAAAATCTTTACACTTAATAAGTTTATTTATATGTCTTCGAAAGAGAGATTCTCTACTTTCGCAGCATTCCCTTTCAAAACACACTATTGAATGTCAGATCAAATAAAAATACTTTGGGCAGATGATGAAATCGATTTGCTAAAACCACAGCTTTTCTTCTTAGAAAAAAAAGGCTATGCCGTCACTACAGTCACGAATGGGCATGACGCCTTAGATGCTTTAGACGAGAACAATGACATTGATGTGGTCTTTCTTGATGAATCGATGCCAGGCCTTACAGGTTTGGAGACCTTGAGTCGGATAAAAGAAAAGTACACTCAGATGCCGATTGTCATGATCACAAAGAATGAGGCCGAAAATTTGATGGAAGAAGCCATAGGCTCTCAGATAGATGATTACTTGATCAAACCGGTAAATCCCAACCAAATCCTCTTAACACTTAAGAAGTTAATAGATAACAAACGTTTGGTGAGCGAAAAGACCGCTTCTGACTATCAGCAGGAATTTCGCCAGATAGGCATGGACATCAACAGCAACTTGAGTTTTGAAGAATGGGTCGGGATCTATAGGAAAATCATCAACTGGGAAATCAAACTTGATCAATCGGATACACCACAGATGAAGGATATCCTGAATATGCAAAAGCAAGAAGCCAACAGCGAATTCTCCAAATTTGTCATGAAGCGATACGAGGATTGGATGACCAATGAAGATGGTCCAATCATGTCACACAATTTGATGAAAGAAAAAGTCTTTCCTCAGATGGATGATTCCAAACCAACAATATTTCTTTTACTGGATAACTTGAGATACGATCAATGGAAAATCATTGAACCTATTTTAATGGAAAATTTCCGAGTGGAAGAAGAAGATTATTTCTACAGCATACTACCTACCAGTACCCAATATTCACGTAATGCTATTTTTTCTGGAATGTTACCCAATGATATCTATAAGCATCACAAAGACTTATGGGTATTTGACCATGAAAAAGAAGGAAAGAATAACCACGAAGGCGAGTTATTTGAAAAACAAGTCAAACGCATAGTCAGAAAAGAACTAAAGACACAATATGTCAAAGTAACAAATGCGCATAAGGCAAAACAATTCAGCGACAACATCCACAACTATTTGAATAATGACATTACAGTGGTTGTCTATAATTTCATCGATATGATGTCTCATGCACGTACTGAAATGGAAGTGCTTAAGGAATTAGCCGGTGACGAAAAAGCATATCGATCGTTAACCAGATCCTGGTTTTTAAATTCGCCATTGTGGCTGAGTCTAGAAAAAATAGTAGATAAAGACATCCAATTATTTGTCACTACTGACCATGGGACCATCCGTGTGAATCAACCTTCTAAAGTAGTTGGGGATAAGGATACAACGACAAATCTAAGATATAAAACGGGCAGAAGCCTTAAGTTTAATAATAAGGATGTCCTAGCAATCAATGACCCCGAAAAGGTGGGCTTGCCAAAAGTCAACCTCAGCTCAACATACATTTTTGCGAAACCAGATGTCTATTTTCTATATCCCAATAATTACAATTATTATAACAATTTCTATCGAGATACTTTCCAACATGGAGGCATATCCTTGGAAGAGGTGATTTGTCCGTTTGTGCGACTTTCGTCGAAATGATTAAGCCCTTTGTACCGATAAAGTTATGAATGTACCGACGAATATATCCGTTACCAAGCTTACTATTCGCTGAAATAAAATCACATAGTTCGACGAATAAATTCGTCGCTACAAAATAACCTACTCTTCCTCCAACGAAGCCTGATACTTCTTACTCGCTCTTGCTGATATCAGTATACTCGCTTCGTACAGAATATACACAGGCACACCAACCAAGAATTGCGTAACAACATCTGGTGGAGTAGCAATTGCGGCTATAATAAGGATGACAATGAACGCGTGCTTTCTGTATTTTCTCATGACATCAGGTGTCAAAAGACCAATGATGGAAAAGAAAAAGACGAATATCGGCAGTTGGAACAGTATCCCAGTCGGCACCGTAAATAAGGTCATATAGTTCACATAAGAAGAAAGGGTGGGAGCGGTTGAGACCATTGCGCCGACATCAAATCCAATCAGAAAATTAATGGCAAATGGAGCGATGATAAAGTAACCGAAGGATATCCCCAGAATGAATAAGAATGAACAACTTAAAACAATTCCTCTGGCTGCTTTTCTTTCTCTTTCGTAGAGTCCTGGCTTGATGAACTTCCAAAATTCATAGAATAAGTATGGAAAAGAAGCAATGAAGCCCATCCAAAATGCCACTTTGATGGCAGTGAAAAATTCTTCTCCCATCTGAATAGGCTTTATTTCAAACTTCTCAGGATTAAAACAAGTGCTGTCAGATAACATACAGAAAAACCGATATGTGGGGAAATCATCATGCCGCGGTCCAAAGATGATGTAATCAAACACAAAACGCCTGAACACAAATGCCAAAATGCCAAAAATCATTATAGCAATCAGCGATCTAATCAAGTGCCATCGGAGTTCTTCGAGGTGTTCGACAAAAGACATCTCTTTTTCTCCATCCACTGATGAAGGGTTTTCTTTTTTACTTTTCGCCTTTTTCCTATTCTTTAACCAGCTCATTCGAGTACAAAAATACAAAATGTGTGTCTTATAACCAGCGCACTTGAATATGACCCATTTACTACTGCCCATTTTATCAATTTCTGTGTTTCAAAACCTCGCAATAGCACCACTATCCCTACGTTTTACGCCTTGATCTTGAAAAAATGGCCTCATATACCAAAAGGAGAATGGTTTGACTGATTTATTACGAAGAAGTTTGTCTGTTGCCAAGACGAAAAACGCAGTGAATGCAGGTATTCACGAGTGTTTTCAACGATGAGAACAGATAAAAGATCAATTAAGAAATCGGTAAAACTATTTTCATTTTGATATAATTAATAGCTCATAATCAAATCCGTTGGGTATAAATTCTATCGTATGGCCAATAACGTCTGTCTATTTTTTGCACAGATAGGCGATTATCCAAGCAGCCTTCGTGTATAAAAGTTTACATTTGCGCTTCACAAATAATTTCTGTGCTACTAGATATTGTTTTGTTTGTGGTCAGTTTGGGTGTATTGATATATGCGTCTGACAGGTTTATAGCTGCAGCCGAGAGCATCGGTTTGAGCCTTGGTGTTTCGCCATTTATCATCGGCGTGACAATTGTGGCATTTGGAACTTCTTTACCGGAATTAGCGACATCCATTGCCTCTGTATTTGCAGGTAATTCTCAAATTGTCATTGGAAATGTCGTTGGATCTAACATAACAAATATCCTATTGGTATTGGGATTGACAGCATTTATTGGGAAAGATATCTTGTTGGATTTTGATGTCATGGACGTGGATATGCCATTATTACTCGTGTCCGCTTTCTTACTCTATTTTGTCATAGGTGATTTGCACGTTAGTATTTTTGAGGCTATCCTCCTGCTATTCTGTCTTGGATTGTTTTTGTACAATTCTTTGGGTTCTGGTAGAGATGACGATTCAGAAAAAAGCAAAGTCAGTGCTGTTACCTATTTGACGGTTGTCATTGCAGGCGTATTCGTCTTTTTAGGGGCAAAGTACACGATTACCGCCATCAGTAGTATTTCTGAAGCGATGGGTATTGGAGAAGATGTTATTGCATTGACAGCAGTTGCTTTAGGTACGTCATTGCCTGAAGTCATGGTGAGCATCGCCGCTGCAAGAAGAGGAAAGCACGCCATTGCAGTAGGTAATGTGCTTGGCTCAAATATATTTAATACCTATGCAGTGACGGGAATACCAGCGTTAATAGGTACCATTGTGATTCCACCAGATACCATTAATTTTAGTACTCCATTTATGATATTTGTGACAATAATATTTGCATTTATGTGCATCACCCGAAAAATTTCGAGGTGGGAAGGTGTGACACTCTTGGTATTGTATGCTTTTTTCCTTGGAGAGACATTTCAACGTGGTATTTAGAGTAATGTGTTTTACTAGTGAAAGAGTCTATTATTTAGATATCTACTACAATCTATCCTTATTATAAATCGTTTCAAATCAAAATCAGTAAATAAGATGTTTGATCAGTTATTTGGAGACATGCAGAAGAAGCAAGAAGATATGAAAAACAAGCTTGCTTCGATCACCTTAGAACACACAATAGATGATACCATAACCATCTCCTTAAATGCAAATAAAGAAATATTAAACATTTCTATTCACGAGGGCAAGATTGATCTAAGCGATACAGAACAGTTAGAAGATTTGCTCGTTGTGGGTCTGAATGAAGCACTTCAAAAGGCTGAAGAACTACAAATAAAGGAAAGCCAATCTTTATTGGGTGATATGTTGCCTGGAGGATTGGATAATTTATTTGGCAAATGATGAAGCATATAGTCTTAATTTTATTAGCTGGTCTTTTTTCTGTAAACGGTATTGCTCAACCTTCAAGAGTATTTGATGTCAATTTTAATAACTGTGATGACATTGACAATATCGATGGTAAGCTAGGAGTCATTGCTGGTAATCCTCAATGTGAGTGTGGAGCAGATGGCATGGCATTTCGATTTGATGGCGTGACTGATAGTATAGGTTATGATGACAATATAGAACGGATACTCAATCAAGATTTTGCTTTGAGTTTTTACTTCTTTCTGGATAATACGACGAATACAACTGATCAGGTAGATTTGATTTCATTTACGGATAGTGAATGTGTTAGAGACTCATCATTGACAGTAAGGTTCGTTCCTCAGACAAGCAGCATTTTGGCAGAAATTTCCATAAATGGTGCCTTTATTTTTACACTGAGAGGAGTGATCCCACCAGGGCAGTGTTGGAATTATGTGGTCATCAATAAAAGTGACGATAAGCTTGAATTATACATCAATAATCAGTTGATTGATGAAAATGAAGAATTTGACCGAAATTTTCGGTTTAAGCCAGGCGGTGTATTATCATTAGGTGGAAGTCCATGCATCAATAGTTTTTCTACACGATTTGCTGGATTGATGGATGAGGTTCGTTTGTACGATCGGGTTCTTTTAGAAAATGAGGTGATATCCGAAAACTTTAACCCTGATCGGATAATCACAGAGGATCAAACCATATTCATAGGAGAATCGCTCGATATTGTAACCGGCAATAGTTGTTCATCTTCGTTTAGTTGGAATCCGTTGACAGCTTTAGACGATCCTTCGAGTAAATTCCCAACAGTTAGTCCTGTAGAAACGACAACGTACAACTACATAGTCAATTTTGGGACATGTGCTAGCACAGATAGCGTTCGCGTCAGTGTTGTAGATCCCAATGTATCAAGTTGCGATCAGCTCTTCGTTCCAAATGCTTTTACCCCCAATGACGATAATCGAAACGATGAATTTGGAATCAGCAATGATTTTATCATCGATGATCTGATATCATTTCAGGTGTTTAGCAAATGGGGCGAAAAATTATTTGAAACATCCTCTATTGATGAGAAATGGGATGGTACCTTTCAAGGAGAACCCCTTAATCCTGGTAGTTTTCTTTACAGAATCGTGTACACCTGCTCTGGCGAAGAATTTAGTGCTTCAGGTAATTTTGTCCTAATCAATTAAGCAGAACTCGTACAGAAACGTTCATTCTTTAATATTGAACTGAAGAAAGATCATCACATCGTTTATGCCGATTGTATTATTAGACAAATTGCCACAACCCAGATGGGTACTTACTTGTCTCAAGCCACTAATGCCATCAAGAAAAATTCTGTAAGTTTAAGTTCAGGTTCATATGACTTTGTACATTTATATGCGTCTTAAAACTTTAGGTTCTCGTGTTGATATAAATTAAAGTGTTTTGGTGAATAAATTACTACTCGTTTCTTCATGTTTGTTCTTCTTATTTTCTTGTAAACAATCTACTGGAGATCAATCGAAGATGCCAGATTTATCTGAATTTAAAAAAGTTGAAGAACCAGTCAAAAAGACTAGTGAAACGACTGAACCTGTTGTTCAAAAAGAGACGCCTAAAAAGGAATCCAACGCTCAAAAGAAGATAGCTGATAGCGCTGA
Organism: uncultured Saprospiraceae bacterium; assembly: GCA_937997635.1. GTDB lineage: Bacteria > Bacteroidota > Bacteroidia > Chitinophagales > Saprospiraceae > CALFUK01. The sequence goes on from CALLFA010000229.1 coordinate 14,327, forward strand.
GGAAAATGATTCAAACCCAGTTGTCAAGAGTACAACTAAACCAATCGCCAAACCCAAGCCAAGCTCCAAATCTAAACCTAAACCAAATGCCAAGCTGAAGCCGCAAATTCAGTTTGAAGAACCAGTATATGAATTTGGTGAAATAACAGAAGGAGACATAATTGAACATAAGTTTGCATTCAAAAACACAGGTAAAGCAGAACTCATTATAAAGACAGCCAAAGCCAGTTGTGGCTGTACCAACCCTAGTTTTCCCTTTTTAGGAATTGCTCCTGGTGAGACTGGTTTTATCGGAGTCACTTACAATTCTGTAAGCAAAGATGGACCTCAAAAACCTGAAATTACCATCACTACCAATGTAGACGATACATCGCTTGTGTTATATCTTTCTGGAGTTGTTCTTCCACAAAAAGAAGATGAAGACGATAAGGGGGAAGAAGGTATTTAGGTCGCTGTAGGAGTCTCGCCTCAACAAGATAAAAGGTAAGAAGGTATTTAGTCGCTGTAGGCGTCTCGCCTAAGCAAAAACCTAGATTATTTAGAATGTTCTTGAGGCTAGAAGCCTACAAGGACCTTGAAAGGACGGAAGATAAAACCGAGCAATTGGTCAAATCAAATTCAGAAGTCGAGTAGATTCAATATTCCCAAAATATTATTTACCTGATCAACGTCACATCTCCTTTAAAATTAATGACTTGACCATCTGTAAAGAGAACAGATACTAAATAGGCATACACCCCTGGAAGAGCATCTTGACCATTTGGAGCCCTGCCATCCCAGATTTCAGTCCCTCGATACATAAGATTTCCCCAGCGATCGAATATCGATATTTCATTTACCTGCTCTACACCCACACCTGTCGCCACACTAAAAACAGTGTTTCTTGCTTCGATAATTTGTCCGGGGTTATTTGTTGGAAAGAATACATTTGGAATGTATACATTTCTAGTCCTTCTTAGACTAATGGCTACTTCGTCGGTAGCGGTACAGCCGTCTTCATCAATCAACGTCGCAATGATGTTTAAGTCTCTATCAGGTGTTATGGAGATGCCTTCCATACCGATTGGTATAAAGCTTATTGGCTCTGTACTGGCATAATTCACAGAATCTATACCGACTAAAGTAAATATGTCTGGTATGATTCTAAAATCTTCTCCAAGATCAATCGTTGTGTCTTGGCCTAGAGAGATGAGAGGAGGATCTGGTTCTGTTATTTCTTGGGTGATGGTATTTAAGGCAGGACAACCGTCTGCATCAAACACATTAAAAATAAATGTACCTGCGCCGACTTCGACTCTATCTTCTATATCGATTAAATTGCCGCCTTCGATAATGCTGTAGCGGTAGGGTGGTACTCCACCTTCTACATTCTCAACACCGATAAGCGTTGTCTCATCTGCACATCTGATAGGATCGAAATCGCTAACCGTGAAGCTTACATTTTCAACATCGTCGAGCTCAGTTGCAAAATTTTCGTCACAGCCTTGACCGTCAACAATATTTATTTCATACATGCCTGGTGCAAGCTGATTAGCAGATCCAGTGGTAATGTCAGGAAAGCCAACCCATTCGAATGAATAATTTCCATCACCACCTGTAACATCTAGACTGATCGTTCCTTCAGGATTTCGACAGCTGATGGCCACAGATGCTGATTCATCCAACGTAGCAATGACTTCTTCTGGTTCTCCAACTTCAAATTCAAACGGAGAAGATGCACAACCAGTTGCGTCATCAACCACTGTTAAAGTGTATAATCCTGCCTCTAGATCCGTCAAGCGATTTGTATCCATACCTGGTCTTTGTTCCCAGTTAAAGGTAAAATCATCTGTATTACCCAGCACATTTACAAAAAGTATTCCGTCTTCATCGCCAAAACAAGTCACGTCTGTTATTTGAGTATTGTCCATCCGGATGTTGACAGAATCTCCCTCTGCCACTGTAAAATCTATGGTATCAGCCCCACACACATTATCTGTAATAATCACAAATTGATCACCACTTGACAAGGCAGACGCTGTTGAACTAGAGACATCTTGTTCTGTCTCACCTGATGACCATTCTATATCGAACAAGCCAGTGGGCCCTCCTGTAACTTCTATTGATCTAGAACCATTGGCATCGCTAAGGCAGACTGGATCGCTAATGATCTCTACTTCACCAATGTCAATCGGATTACCTTCTTCAACTCTTACGGCATTTATACCTACGCAACCCATGGCATCTTGTACAGATATAGAAAAGAATATGCCTGCAGGTATGTCTGTAAAAAGTCCATTGTCATCCCCGCGAATGGTGTCATTCAACAATTCTCCCTCGAGACCTATAAGCTCGAAATTAGAAAATGGCGCTTGCCCATTTATAATGACATCTGGAGGAAGCTCTATTTGTCCTGTGCCACCAGCGCAGTCAGCTGGCGTGACCATAATTTCATTTCTTGGAATCTGAACATCAGGGCCGTTTCTGATCTCTTCGATTACCAGCACTTGCGAACAATCTTGATTGCCAGCAACAGTTCTTGTGATTCTATATCCTTGATCACCTATGAGGTCTTCCCTTCTTGCTCCTGTGCCACCATCATCCCATTCAAAGGTATTCACGTTGCCCGGGTTGTCAAATTCGATAACCCCATTGGCAACACCTCTGCACGTTGCATCAACTTGATCTATGATATCTGGGAAAGGATCGGTTAATTCTAAACTTAAGTCTATATCTGAAATAATTGTATTACAACCAGTGCCATTGGTGATTGTGACTGAGTATAATCCAGGTGTGAGATCAGTTCTGAGTAAATCATTTGATGTAAATCCATCATCCCATTCTAATGAAAAGTCGGAGTCTCCACTGACAACATCTAACTCTATGCTTCCATCATCACCAGGTCCAGTACATGCTGGACCAGTTTCTATAACTTCTCTAAGATCTATGGGGTCCAAGTCTATGTTTATAGGTATAGTCGCATCACATGTCCCGTTAGAAACAGTTAAAACATAATTGCCAAACACGACATTCTCTATAGAAAGGTCTCCATTTTCAGCTCTACCTAATTCTGTATTGCCTTGAAATAAGATGATGGTTAATGGCTCCGTAATCGTACCAGGATCAATTTCTAATGTAGACTCAAATGAATCACAGTCTGGAACAAGAGTCACATTCATCTCATCAAGAGCTAAATTACTATTCGCTTCAATGTCAACGTTCATAATGGTTGTGTTGCAATCTGTAGCACCCGCAACCATGACAAGAACTTCATATGTACCAATATCTAAATCCTCTACTGGTTCGCCAGGCATACTTTGGACTCCATTGATTTCAATAATGTATACATTTGGATCAGTAGCAGGTGGTGTGAAACCTATTCCGCCTAATGCACCAGTACAATCTACACCTGTTATGTCAAGATCTGCTTCCGTTATTGTAAGCGCATCAATAGGGTTTACTACCAAACCTGAGAATGTCTCCATACAAGTGCCGCTAGCATCTGATATGTCTACGCTATAGGTAATACCTGGGTCTAAATCACGAATAGGACTGTCTGTGGCAACCATATCATCCCATGTGAAGGTATAGGGTGGGACTCCTCCACTCACGGCTATATCAATCGTACCAAATGAAGCTCCACCACAAGAAGGCTGTACTATATTAGCCGTTGTTGCTGTTGTTGGGTCAACCATGAATTGGTCATAAATGATGATGTCATTCACTTCTGTTGGACAACCATTGACATCAGTCGTATCTTGAATGGAAAGGTTATAACGACCAGGAGCAACATCTAAAAAGAAAGGATCTTCACCAATGACAGCACCTGAGTTATCTGTCAGTGTCATCAAGAACGGAGGATTTGCACTCGGTTGTCCAAGTAATTCTATCGAACCAGTCGCAAAATTACAGTGGACAGAATCAATCATCAGATTAGTCAAATCGAACCCTGATGAAGGTGCTAAGTTTATCTGAACCGGATCTGAAACGCAGCCTGGATTGTTTGCTAAGCCAATTTGTACATTATATACACCAGAGGGTACATTATCAATCCTTGTATCATTTACTGGGCCATTACCATCACCCAAGTCTAAGAAGTAATCTTCCGTATCTCCAGCTTGTCTTGTAAACTCTATTGTTCCCGTCGTCGCATCACAATCTATCATGCCTGCAAGTTGATCGGTTGGAAATGTAAAGGAACCAGAAACGACGATTGGTTCAATATTCATAAATGCGCCACAAGAAGCTGGATCCATATCAGTTATGGTCACAAAATAATCGATCCCTGCTAACAAATCAGTTCGCACTGGTCCATCAGTAGAACCATCTTGCCATATATAATCGAATGGACCTGTACCTACATCTATAGCGATATTTACAGACCCGACAGTTCCGCAATTTGGATTATCTGGAATGAGCGATGTTGAGTCTACTGAAATAGCCCCTGCGTCGACGACTGTAAAGCCTCCTGTACCTACACATCCATCAGAGAGATTGGTATACTCAAATGTGTATTGTCCTGGTGGAACATCATTAATAACATCACCTGTGCGAAGTATTTGATTATTTGCTAAA
>CALLFA010000230.1 GCA_937997635.1 uncultured Saprospiraceae bacterium
AGCTTAGTATTTATCATCCAACAGAATAAGGATTGAAACAGATGACATCATAAACCTACCTTGTGTTTACACATAAAATATCATACATTTACGTACTAATACATTCTATACGTATGAACGCCAAACTCACTCTCAGCCTCAATAAAAAAATCATAGAACAGGCAAAAGTTTATGCCAAATCAAAAGAATTATCGTTGTCAAAAGTAATTGAAGATCTTTTAAAAGAGATCATTCGGGCTGATATGGAGACATTGCCAGATGAAGAGAATTTGCATCCAACTTTAAAAAAACTTTCAGGTAGTCTAGCAAACATGCCGCATGCAAATCTCAATTACAAACAATTGAAAGAATTACACTTTAAGGATAGGTATTAATTGACATAGGCACTAAACGATACAAACATTACGGCAACTCTATTTCAGCGATACAATTAGCTTTGGATCAAGATAAGTCTTTAGCAACAAGCAGTTTAATCATTGCTAATTTGTATTATCTCATTTCAAAGGAGTTTGATCGAAAAAGAGCACAAACCATTTGCGAAGATATTTCATCAATTATAGAAATTTTACCGTTTCAGAAAGAACATATAATAGCGTCATTCAATTCAAAATTTTCTGACAAAGAAGATGGCATGAATCATTTTGTCGCTTTATCCTACAATTGTCAACTGATACTGACCAGAAATAAAACAGACTTTAAACACAGCACAATAATAGTCAAGACTCCTTTTGAATATTTAAAAATAATGAAATAACCAGCCTACTTCTCCTTAATCATCTTCAACACCACTTTCGTCTCTGGCAACGGGCTTATACCAAATTCTTCTTCCAACACCTCCTCACATTTTTTAAAAGTCTTCAATGCCATCGGCCGATTCCCTTTTAAGAAATAACCATGCATCTGTATGCGATAGGCTTCTTCCCAGCAATGATCAATCTGTAAGGCTTGCTGACACAATCTTATGCTCTCTGCAGGATTCGTCTCTAATAGCAATTCACTTAACTCGACGATTGTGTTTAATGCCATTAGCTGTAATCGCTCTCGTTCAGAACTTGTCCAATCATCATACATACGTTCCGGTAAAAACACGCCATTGTACAATTGTAGTGCTTCTTGGTAACTGGCTATGGACAACGTCGTGTCTTCAGTTAAGTGCTGGTTGCCGATTGCGATGAATGTTTCGAATGCATCTACGTCTAGAAATAAATCGTTGATGTCCAATCTGTATGTGGCGCCTTGCCGTATCAGGTATTTGGGATCAGTACGTTTTTGCCTGTTGGGTTCTAAGACTTTATTGATGCCGTGAACAGCAACCTTTAATGTTTGGTCAAGTGATTTACCAGCGACATCTTCCCATATTCGATCTGCAATTTGTTCTTTGTGTAAGGCTCTCCTATTTCTTGAAGTCAGCAAAAATTGGAACAATTGAAGAGTGCGATCTCTCCCCCATTCTTTGTTGGAAACTGGGGCACTTTCTCTTGTCATTTGGAATTGTCCCAATGTTTCGATGCTAATTAACGCATGCTCTTTTAGATGGACCAATTTGTCAAAATCATTTGTAGTCAAACTCATATTCGGACTACTTCTTTTTACCAGATAATTTTTTTACCGTTTTTGTTAAGTCGGCCAGTTGTTTTGTCAGTTCATCCATTTTTTCAACCAGTTGTTTATGGTCTGATTTTGATGACGCTCTCCATTCATCAATATCTAATCTTTGGCCTAGTCGATCTTCTATCCGTTGCGTTATGTTATCTCCGATTTGCGATACTTGGGCCTGCACTTGAGACAGTTGTTTTTTAGGATCTTTCAATGCATCAAGAACGAGCTTTGGCGAATCTACTGTCATCTTTTTCCACAATTCAAAGTTCTTAGCCAGAATCCCCTTTTGTTCCTTTGGAGATTTATCCTCTATTCCCTGTATGGTCAGATCAGCTAATTTTTCTTGCATAAAGGTGACGGCATCCTCAAATTCAGCAAAGCGTTTTTCATCCTCTCCTTGTACATGTTTGATGTTGCCTCTCCATTGCACATTCTGTTCGCCAGATTCTGTCTCGTATATCTTTTGTGTGAATCTCAGTACAAAGGATACCGTGTCATCTTTTTTCTTAGCCATAGCTCATTTTTTTCCAATATAAGACAAGTTGTTGACTGAATTTAAGGCGGCAATGATAAAAGTATACCCAACGGATTTGAGTATGAGCTATTAACTATGAGGCCATTTTTTCAAGATCAAGGCGTAAAACGTAGGAATAGTGGTGCTATTACGAGGCTTTGCAACACAGATATTGATAAAATGGGCAGTAGTAAATGGGTCATATTCAAGTGCGCTGGGTATTCCTTCTTCCTATTGTTAAGGTATTTTAAAATAAGGAGAGGATTAAAACGAAAGCATTAGTTATGCGTTATACATTGCATAATCTATATACTATGAAATTTGCGTCTATATTCCTTTTACTATTGTTTTGGTCGTCATCAAGCTTAATTGGTCAATCTCCATTGGGAAAATGGAAAACCATCGATGACAAAACAGGGATTGAAAAGTCTATTGTCACCATTACTGAAAAAGACGGCAAACTATTTTGCCATGTGTCTGAAATCCTCGATGAAGAATTTAAGGGAACTGATCCCGTATGTGAACCTTGCAAGGGTGCAAAGAAAAACCAACCCATTGTCGGCCTTGAAATTTTTTGGGATATGGAACACGATAAAGGAAATAAATGGGAAGGTGGTAAAATTTTAGATCCAGAAAATGGCAAAATCTATGGCTGCAAACTTGAAGTTGAAAGTGAAAACAAATTAAAGGTTAGAGGATTTCTTGGTTTTGCGGCTTTGGGTCGTAACCAGTATTGGTATCGGGTGGCAGAGTAAATTCAGTATATAGACGATACTGGTTAGACTTCGCTTCATATCTATTTACAGATTGACTAATTTCGAAAACGTTAGAGTAAAAAAAAACGGCGCATGTCCATACGCCGTTTTCGCAAAGTCAATTTATAGCATTTGCAGGATTAACACAGGTAAGTTAGTAAAGGATATAAAAGACTTATAACCACTTTAAGTATACAAAATCCCTACTAGGAAACTATTCGATATATTTTACAAATAAAGGATTGTGTTCACCATTACTCTCTGTTAATAATGTATTACCAAATCTTGCCTGTCCACGTAAGGTGCCATATAAGTATATAGTACTATTATTCAGAGTAAGAATATCATTGTAACGCATAGCTAATGGAACAACATAATCGTAATTCCGCATGACCGGATTATTGGAATAATTATATTTGACCAAATAAGTTGTTCCTGGACAATTGTCAAAATTTGTTACTCCAAAATCGCCAGAATATCCAGACATTCCAACTGATACATAAATGTTACCATTATCGTCAGTAGCAAGCCGAGTATTGTTTACTCTACCTGTTGTTTTTGTTTTTCCTATAACATCCATTCTACCTGAAAAATCGATTGTAGCAGCTATAAAAAATTGCTCATCAGGATTTCCAAGAGTGATGGTCTGTTGTTCAAATTGTATTTCGTGCGGAACATTCCCAGCGATACTGACTTCATCGAACTCATTTATACTACAGTCTCCAAATGAAAGAAATGAATCAGAAGAAATCGTTTGAAGTGCTGAAGATGTACCGTCTTGAGCTACCCTAGCTAAGAAGTAGTTATCAGGTTTTGCAGTTGAAGCAGACAATGATCCAAATATAAAATCACTTTGGTAATCGCCAAATGCATAAATGTAATTTTGAGAATCAACGCACATTCCTGTTAAAAGATCGGAATTTCTACCACCTAATGTTTGCACCCATAGCATATTTCCATTTGGATCATATTTAGCTATGAAAATATCGGAACCTCCTTGATTAGTAAAGCTGTTTGGCCCGACTGTTATATCGCCAAAAAAACTTCCACCAACTATAATGTTTCTGTTAGCATCCGTTTCTAATTTAATTACCCTAATTGGGAAAGAGGCATTGATATTTAGGGATTTGGTCCACAGGATATTT
>CALLFA010000231.1 GCA_937997635.1 uncultured Saprospiraceae bacterium
TAATCTATACATGATTTGTCATCTGGAAATGACTCTTGAAATTCGAAAATGTCCATGTGTGATAACTTTTCTACCATAATTCATAATTTTAATACTACAAATCAAGTAGTTACCGTGCATCCTAGATGCCTGATTCAATTAATTTATTTAGGATGGAAATATCTGTGCATATGCTCCACATATTTATTTCTTGGTGTAAATCAATACTTGCTGATCAGTGAGAACGAAGTAGTCCAAAGTCAACTATGCAACTCCCCAATCTTTTAATACCTCCTCCGTATCCTCTCCAGCGGCCCTAGACCCAAACTTTACTTCCGATACCGTCCGACTAAATCGAGGTGCCGGCGCAGGCTGCGTAATGCCATCTAATTCTATATACGCTTTTCGAGCCACGTTGTGTGGGTGTTGCTGTGCTTCAATAAAATCAAGGACAGGAGCAAAACAGACATCAGTCCCTTCCATGATCTCACACCATTCGTCTCTGGTCTTTGTTTTGAATACTTCAGTGATTTTATCTTTCATGACTGGCCACTGAGACTGATCAAGTTGAGATTCGAATTCTTTAGCATCCAACTCCGCTTTTTCAATCAGCAAGGCATAAAATTGTGGTTCGATAGATCCAATAGAGACATACTTTCCATCCTTGGTCTCATATACATCATAAAAGTGCGCACCTGAATCCAATAGGTTAGACCCTGGTTCTGTTGTGTGCATACCCATACCATGTAATGTATTGAACATGGACATCAACGTAGCAGTGCCTTCAGTCATGGCGGCATCCACAACTTGTCCTTTTCCTGATTTTTGTGCTTCAAGAAGAGCTGCCAATATTCCAATGATTAAAAACATACCACCTCCACCAAAGTCGCCGACCAAATTTAAAGGCGGTACAGGCTTCGAGCCTTTTCTGCCAATCGCATGAAGCGCTCCTGCTATTGAAATGTAATTTATATCGTGACCTGCCGCTTGTGCCAGAGGTCCATCTTGTCCCCAACCTGTCATTCTACCTATGACTAACTTAGGATTTCTTTGTTGTAAAACTTCAGGTCCCAATCCTAAACGTTCCATCACGCCCGGCCGAAATCCCTCAAACAATACATCTGCTTTTTCCACTAGCTTTAAGAGTGTTTCGACCCCTGCAGAGTCCTTTAGATTGAGAGCTATAGATCGTTTCCCTCTCTTGCTGCAATCTGGCAATCGTCTTTTTTTCGGATCAGACCGTCTTTCTACCACAATGACTTCAGCACCCATATCTGCCAATATCATTCCTGCAAAAGGACCTGGTCCAATGCCTGCCATTTCTATAATTTTTATGCCATTTAATGGGCCCATGATTTTTAGTTTATTTATTAAATATTAAATTTTTACTGAGGCGAGTAGTATATGTCGCTGTATGAGTCCCGCCTCAGCAATGCGAATAATATTTATGATGTTTGAAATCAAAGCTACTTTAATTTTGATTTTTTTTAGTTGAGGCGAGATGCCTTCAACGACGCACTATGCCTATCACTTTCTATATTGAGATGTGGCGGAACTTAATACATACACTACCTCGGTGCCATTCGAATCGCCCCATCCAATCGAATCACCTCTCCATTCAACATCGGATTTTCAATAATGGATTGTACTAGTTTACCAAACTCAGCAGGCTTGCCCAGTCTTGACGGAAATGGCACTTGCTTCTCTAAGGACTCAATAACTTCAGGAGGAGCTGCTTGAAATAGAGGAGTCATAAACAAGCCTGGTGCTATTGTCAAACATCTGATACCTGATCTTGATAAATCCCTTGCGATTGGTAAGGTCATGCCAACAATGCCTCCTTTTGATGCTGAATAGGCTACTTGACCCACTTGGCCATCAAAGGCAGCAACACTAGCTGTATTAATAATGACACCACGCTCTGCATCTTCATTCGGATCATTGGCTTGCATGATTTCTGCTGCTAATCTTAGGACATTGAATGTACCGATGAGATTTATTTTGATGACTTTTTCAAATGTGGCTAAGTCGTGTGCACCTTCTTTATGAACAGTTTTTTGTCCAGCTCCTATACCTGCGCAATTCACACATATGTGTATGCTTCCAAATTGGCTTACCGCATGAGCTAAGGCGTCTTTGACTTGACCTTCATTAGTGACATCCGTCTGTATAAAGTTCACTTTGTCATTGCCTAATTCTTCTACCAAAGCATTTCCTCTCTCCGTGTTTAAATCCATGATGAGGGCTTTACCGCCATTGGCAACAATATTTCTTACTGTTGCTTCACCAAGGCCTGAGGCACCACCTGTGACTACGGCTACTTTATTTTGAATATTCATTTTCTCTTTTTTATTGGTTATGAAATTATAGTCCTATGGATTTTCCGATGATTTCTCTCATGATCTCATTCGTACCTCCGAGGATTCTCATTATTCGGTTTCCAGCATAAGCCTTGGCAATAGGGTAGTCCCACATGAAGCCAGCTCCTCCGTGCAATTGCAAACATTGGTCAATGACTCTGTCGCTTAATTCTGTTGTCCAATATTTTGACATAGCTGCTTTTTCATTGGTTAATTTTCCTTCGTTAAGCTCCATGACACATTCGTCAACAAATGTTTCTGCTATTGTAATTTCTGTGAGAATTTCTGCCATTCTAAAACGCGAATTTTGAAATTTTCCGATTGGTCTTCCGAATGCTTTTCTTTCTTTTATAAATGTCAGTGTATCCTCATAGGCGCGTTTTGCAGCAGCAACAGCTCCTATAGCAATTGATAATCTTTCTTGTGGCAAATTGTGCATGAGGTAGTAGAATCCTCTGCCTTCTTCACCAAGTATATTTTCTACAGGTACTTTCACATCTCTAAAAAAGAGTTCAGCGGTATCTTGAGCTTTCAATCCTATCTTCTCTAAATTTTTACCTCGCTCGAATCCTTCCATACCTCTCTCCACAACTAAAATGCTGATCCCCTTATGCGTTTCTTCTGGATTTGTTTTGGCACATACCAATACAATATCACTTAAAATGCCATTCGTAATATAAGTCTTAGATCCATTGAGAATATAATGATCTCCATCTCTAATGGCAGTAGTCCGCATTCCTGCAAGATCACTCCCTGCATCCGGCTCGGTCATCGCTATTGCGGTAACGATTTCTCCAGAGATGATTCCAGGCAGCCATTTTTCCTTTTGTGCTTGCGTAAAATATTTTTCAAAATATGGTGCCATGATGTCATTCTGTAATGTAAAGCCAGGACCTTCTACACCAAGACTAATCATCTCTTCTTGAAGAATAGCGTTGTAGCGAAAATCCTTTATACCCATGCCACCAAATTCTTCTGGCATGTCCATACAGAGAAATCCCATCTCGCCTGCTTTAGTCCATATGTCTCGATCTACTAAACCTGCTTTTTCCCATTTTTCACCATGCGGTACAGCTTCCTTTTTTAAAAAATCATGAACCGTTTTTCTAAATAGTTTATGTTCTTCATCTAATATTTTATCATTCATCTAATTAAATTTTCAATTTTTATTATTCTATTTTATTCTTCAATTTTATTTTAAACTATAAAGGATTAAAAGTCTTTACATTCCTTTTGGTTTTTGCTGTTTCATAAAGCCAAACATATATCCTGCAACTCTTCTTTTTTGTATTTCTTCTGTTCCTTCGGTAATGCGATAGCGGTGATGATGCCGATAAATATGTTCGAATGGTTTGTGTCTGGAGTAGCCTAAGCCTCCATGAACTTGCATGGCTTGGTCAGCTGCTTGACAGCACAACCTGTTTGACCAATAGTTACACATGGACACTTTATCTGACACCGAGAACGCACCGTATTTATCCATTTGCCAAGCCGTCTGTCTGATGAAGGCACGCAACATTTCACATTGCGTCTGTAACTCCACCAACGGAAATTGAATGCCTTGATTTACAGCTAAGGCCTTACCAAATGGTTTCCGATTTTTGGCGTATGCTACCGCTTCATTTACACAGTATTGAGCAGCGCCTAAACTTGATGCCGCTTGACGTATACGATTTTCATTAAAGAAATGTTGTACGATAGCTAAGCCTCTACCTTCTTCTCCTAGGATCGAACTATTGGAAACTCGAACATTTTTTAAAGACACAGTTCCATGATCACTCGGCATATTAAACGTCCATAAAAATTCTTCGATTTTCAGACCATCTGAATCCATTGGTACAAGAAATGCCGTTATACCAAATCCATCACCTGCTTCACCGCTTGTTCTTGCAAATATCAAATCAAACCCACACGCATGGATACCTGTGTTCCATGTTTTACTTCCATTGATGACCCACTCTTCACCTTCTCGAACGGCTGTCGTTTCCATGTGAGTGGCATCCGATCCGTGGTCTGGCTCGGTAATCCCAAAAGCAAACGATTTGTCTGGATTGCCTTTGATTAAGCCCTCAAGATATTCTGCTTTTTGGGCATCATTCCCATAGGCTAGCATCAATAATGCGCCAACTGTATTTCCAACTATAGAATGTTCATTTTGCAAGTCGTTGTGCAAGCCTAGGCCTTTAGCTGCAAGATGCTCCCTTATGATTGACATAGCCAAATTAGAGCCATCTTGACCACCATATTCCTTTGGCATTGCAAAACGAAAATGACCAGCTTCATCAGCTAGTTGCTTAGCTTCTGCTAACAAAGCTTCCCAATCTTCGGTTGGTACGCCTCCCTTATCCCAATCTGTTCTTGCATGTTCTCTTCGATGATCAAAAAATCGAATGTTATCGTCTTTTTGTTCGAGAGGACGAATGGTCTTTTCGATAAAGGTATCAAGTTCAATTAGGTAATTTGCAATTTCAATAGGAATGTCAAAATTCATGTACTAGAACTAAATATTTTAGTGGTATAATGATACAAACATTACTATTATCAAAAAGTCTATTTTCAGTGAATTACATGATTCAGATTAAGAAATTCATATTTCTTGATTGAATCTTCTTGTTATATTGTATTCGTTAAGTGACTAATTGAATGTATGACACAGTAATGTGTAATCATGTGGTATACGTTTACCGAAGACTATGGATCAAGCAAAAGAAATACGAGAAGGAGAAGGGCTAGATTGGCAACAATTAGAAAGTTATTTGCGTTCTGCAATGCCTGATGAAACAGATGGTAAGATGCAGGTAGCCCAGTTTCATGGAGGCCACGCGAACTTAACTTATTTATTGAAATTTGGAGAAAAAGAATTGGTGTTGCGTCGTCCACCTTTTGGTAAAATAGCACCAGGTGCTCATGACATTAAACGCGAATACAGGGTGTTGTCAAAATTGTATAAAGTATTCCCTGAAGCACCTAGAGCCTATTTGTTTTGTGATGATGAAAGCATCATTGGTTCGCCATTTGTTGTCATAGATCGGAAACATGGCGTTATCGTTCGAACGGAATTATTGGATTGTTTCAAACAATTCGACCGGGCAGAGGAACGATTAACAACTGCCTTGATTGAAGCACAAGCAAATTTACATAAAGTCGATTATGAAAAAGCAGACCTGAGTAAACTGGGAAGGCCAGAAGGCTTTTTGGAAAGGCAATTAACGGGTTGGTCAAAGAGATGGGAACTAAGTAATACAGAGGAGAATAAAGACATGGACGATGTCCTTAGATTACTTACTGATTCTGTACCAGTTCCGCAGGTAACATCCATCATTCACAATGATATAAAATTTGACAATTGTCAATTTCAACCTGATAACCCAGATAAAGTAACTGCTATCTTTGATTGGGATATGGCGACACTTGGAGATCCATTGGTAGATCTTGGTTCGACATTAAGCTACTGGGTCGAACCCTATTTTGAACAATTTGATCTTCCTGTGAGTTTAGCTAATACATTCCCAAGTAAAAGTTTCGTACTTGAAAAATATGCTGAGTTTACTGGTTTCTCTTTAGATCGGATTGATTGGTATCACGCCTTTGCTTATTGGAAAGGAGGTGTCATTGCTGCTCAATTATATCAGCGTTTTGTTAATGGTCAAACCAAAGATAAACGCATGGAGAAATTTGGACAGACAGCAAAGGTTTTTGGATCCTTCGCAAAAAAGATATTGCAATAAAAATATTCTAAGCGTACAAATAGCGCTCATTAAAATATGATTTTTAAAATCACCTTATAAATTATTTAATAAATACATAAAATAAAATGGCATTACCTTCATTATTTGATAATTTACGACTACCCGTTATTGGTTCTCCTTTATTTATTATCTCAGGGCCAGAATTAGTCATCGCGCAATGTAAAGCTGGGATAGTGGGGTCGTTTCCTTCATTAAATGCACGACCACAATCTCAATTTGATGAGTGGCTCCACCAGATCACAGAAGAATTAGCGGCTTATGATAAAGCTAATCCAGACAAGCCTTCTGCTCCATTTGCTGTCAATCAAATCGTGCATCGCAGTAACAACAGATTGGAAGAAGATTTAGAGACATGTGCAAAATGGAAAATACCTTTAGTGATCACTTCATTAGGTGCGAGAGAAGAATTAAATAATGCCGTACATGAATGGGGTGGCATCGTAATGCACGATGTCATTAATGATCGCTTTGCACATAAAGCAATAGAAAAAGGAGCTGATGGATTAATTCCTGTTGCTGCTGGAGCTGGTGGTCATGCTGGTACGACTTCACCATTTGCCTTAATGCAAGAAATCAGAGCATGGTATGATGGACCAGTAGCTCTATCTGGTTCTATTGCTTCTGGTGCAGCAATTCTTAGTGCTCAAACCATGGGTGCTGATTTGGCTTATATTGGAAGTGCATTTATTTCCGCTAAAGAAGCCAGAGCTAGTGAAGACTACAAGCAAGGCATAGTAGATGGCAAGGCTGCTGATATTGTATACTCTAATTTATTCACAGGTGTCCACGGTAACTATCTAAAAAAGTCAATTGAGAATGCAGGTTTAGATCCTAACAATTTACCTGAAAGTGATCCAAGCAAAATGAATTTTGGTTCTGGCGGTAATACAGCCGCGAAAGCCTGGAAAGACATTTGGGGTTGCGGTCAAGGAATTGGAAACATAGATGAAGTTGCGTCAACCGCTGATTTAGTTGCGAAGTTTAAACGTGAGTATGATACGGCTGCTCAGCGAATTACCTCGTTGCTGTAAGCGTCCCGCCTCGAGTTGTCGCTGAAGGCGTCCCGCCTCAGCAGAAGAAAGAAGTTGTCCCGCCTCAGCAAAAAAAAGAGTTGTCTCGCCTCAGCAAAAAGAGAAGTCCGCAGCAGTAGGCTTCCACGCCTCTGCATAAAAAAGTAACCCCGTTACATCATAGACTTAAGTACATTGGGTAAGCCCATTTTATCTGTGTTTAAATGAGCTGCGCCATCCACGTACATGGTTATGCCAGATATATAAGACGATAATGGACTAGACAGAAAACAGACACTGTTCGAAATATCTTCGACAGTTCCGAATCGTTGTAATGGATTTGCTTTTTTTCCTTCATCAAATGAGTCCTGAATGGCTTGTGGATATGTACTCAAACCAGAACTTTCAATAGTGCCTGGTGCAACGCAGTTTATTCTGATATTCGCATGACTCCATTCTAATGCTAATGTCTTGGTCATATTTTCTACGCCCGCACGTGCGGCTCCTGTGTGTACCATGCCTGGAAACCCACGATGGATATCTGCAATGATGTTAACGATCACACCTTCTTGTTGAGGAAGAAAAAAATTAATTGCCATATCACGGGTCATATAAAAAGTCCCGTTCAGATTATTATTAATTACTGCATCCCAACCTTTGTTACTTGTGTACTCTGCCAACGTCGGAAATTGCCCTCCTGCGTTATTGATAAGAATATCTAAGCGATTATATTTTTCTTTTATGAATGCCACCAATTTACCTATCGCTTCTTCTTGTCGGATATCACACGGCGTCGCACTGACTTCTCCAAAGGCAGATAATTCCTTTTGAGCTTTCAACAAAGGCTCCTCTTTTCGCGAACAAATAATGACTTTTGCTCCCATCAACAGCATGTCTTTTGCTATTTGGTAGCCAATGCCTGATCGACCACCGGTGACAAGCACTATTTTATCTTTGAAGGTATTTTCTTTGAACATGTATTGTTATTGATTGAGTGTTGGGTTTATACTTAAAATGATAAATTATCTAGTTTATTTATTTAATGGATTTATGATTAAGATTTTTTACTGCTTTGTGTTTTAATACTACTTACAAAAATAGCAATTAGCTCATCGTTTTCGTTAAGTACTGCCTCCAGTTTTCCATTTGCAAACCAATCTCTTCGATTAATTATTTTTAGGCAAATAAATGTTTCTCGAAGTTCTTTTAGGCATATCCTTAATTTATGAACAAAGTCAGAAGGTGATTCAGCTCCTCTTGCTTCACCATAATTTAAAGCAGGAGAAGTACCTGAACGAACTATTTGACCACCTAAATGCTTTGCGATCGACCCTTTTGGTAGTTCCTCTACTAAATCAATAATTCTAGAGGCAAAATCAATAAGCCTATCTTCAAGTTGTTGCGGTGTCATTTTATTGGTTTTCTATTTAAATTCAAATTTTATTAAAAATCTTACATCTGAAATCATAAATCACAAATCATAAATCTATCTAGTTTGCATCTTGTTTTCCCTTTGAATATCAATTCTATTTGTTAACGATACATTATAAATCATACATCTAAAATCCTAAATCATCTAGTCTATTATTTTAACAGATTTATGATGTAAGATTTACGAACTATGATTTATGATTTTTTTGCTTTTACGTAAAGTGATATTGCAATTCCCTTTGGAATCTCACTTTCTATACTCACGATTCATGTAAAATCTTATATCTGAAATCATAAATCACAAATCATACATCTATCTAGTTCGTAATAGATTTTAAATCTAACGTTAAATACAATCCAATCTTACGGATTTATGATGTAAGATTTACGAACTATGATTTATGATTTTTTGCCTAAACGTAGAGTGATATTTAACCTCCCTTTGGAATTTAACTCCCGTTTTTCACGATTTATGTAAAATCATACATCTGAAATCATAAATCACAAATCATAAATCTATCTAGTTTGCATCTTATTCTCCCTTTGGATAATAATTCTGGTTACAAACGAAACATCAAAAATCAACATCTAAAACCATACATCTATCTAGTTGAAAACACATTTAATTTCCAATCTCACGGATTTATGATGTAAGATTTACGAACCATGATTTATGATTTTTTGCCTAAACGCAGAGTGATAATTAAACTCCCTTTGGAATTTAACTCCCGTTTTTCACGATTTATGTAAAATCATACATCTGAAATCTTAAATCACAAATCATAAATCTATCTAGTTTGTATCTTATTCTCCCTTTGGGTAATAATTTTGGTTACTAACGAACATAAAAAATCAACATCTAAAACCATACATCTATCTAGTTGAAAACACATTTAATTTCCAATCTCACGGATTTATGATGTAAGATTTACGAACTATGATTTATGATTTTTTCCTACCACAGATAAAACGATCTAATCTGATCAAGCAGAAACCTCCGCAGGCGCCTGACTTACTCTGTTGATGCCTAGCCATTCCCGAGTCTCTGCAATGGTGGCTGGCTCTCTACCGATATCTCTAACCATTCGAGTTGCTTGTGCTACCAATTCGCCATTTGACTTTGCCATGTCTCCATTGGGTAGATAAAAATTATCTTCTAATCCTACTCGGACGTTTCCACCTAAAATTGCTGATTGCGCTGTCAACTTCCATTGGGCACGACTGATGACAATACTTTGCCAAAATGCACCTTCAGGTACTTGTTTAGATTGGTGGATTAAATTTTCTGCAGTAGCAGGAATACCTCCCAAGACACCCATCACCAGACTGTAGCAAGCATTATCCGGTATGAGACCCATTGCTCTCAGTGGTTCTGCATTTCTGATGTGTCCCGTATCAAAGCATTCCATTTCGGGACAAATGCCATTGTCATTCATGATGGTCACAATCTCTGACATGGTATCAAAAGAATTTTCAAAAACCGCGTTCCACAAAAACTGTTTCTTACTTTTAGAAAAAATAGCATAGTTCATACTACCCATATTGAATGCCGCCATTTCTGGTTTCGTAATTGGTAGATGAGCAGTTCGTTCTGCAAGACTCAATCCAATCGCACCTGTTGACCAATTGATAAGAATATCAGGGCAATGTTTTCTGACTTCTCTTTGGATAGCTTCGAATACTTCTGGACGCCAACTTGGGACACCATCATCTTCTCTTGCGTGGATGTGGACGATAGAAGCTCCTGCTTCATGAGCACGTCTCGCTTCCTCTCCTAATTCTTCAGGTGTGTATGGTATAGCAGGACAGTGAGAACGGTTAGTAGCCGCTCCTGTTAAAGCTGCCGAAATGATTATTTTATTTTTATTCATAGTGAATTTGTTTGATCAATTTTTGAGTTTAAAGTTTCATATCTGGCACATCATTAGGCACAGTCAATGTTCCAGCCGTAGCATCAACAATATCTTGAACAGGAACCCCTGGGGCTTTTTCTAGCAAATGAAAGGCATTGTCTTTGACTTCTAATACGGCTAAGTTTGTTACAATTTTAGTGACACAATTCACACCAGTCAATGGCAGTGTACATGTTTCTAGAAGCTTTGATTCTCCACGCTTATTGGTGTGCATCATAGCGACGATTATATTTTCGGCAGAGCCTACAAGATCCATGGCTCCTCCCATACCTTTGACCATTTTGCCTGGGATTTTCCAATTTGCTATATCACCATTTTGAGCAACTTCCATGGCACCTAAAACAGTCAACTCGACATGCTGCCCACGTATCATAGCAAAACTTGTTGCGCTATCAAAATACACTGCCCCAGGTAATGCCGTAATGGTTTGCTTTCCAGCATTAATTAAATCTGCGTCTTCTTCTCCTTCAAATGGAAAGGGTCCCATGCCTAGAATGCCATTCTCTGATTGGAATTCGACATTAATGCCTTCTGGGATGTGATTGGCGATTAGGGTAGGGATGCCAATGCCTAAATTGACATACCATCCATCTTGTAATTCTTGTGCTATTCTTTGTGCTATTTGATCTTTACTAAGCATATTTTGTTTTTTGTTGGTGTGGTCTACTGTAAATTCGCGTTAACCATATACCATTATGTTCTAGGTCTTGTTGTGACTCTTTCAATTCTTTTCTCATAACTTTCACCTTGGAATATCCGCTGTACAAACACACCAGGTGTATGTATTTGATTAGGATCTAATTCGCCAGCAGGGACTAATTCTTCTACTTCGGCAACGGTAATTTTTCCTGCCATTGCCATAACGGGATTAAAGTTTTTGGCTGTTGCTTTATAAATTAAATTTCCAGCAGTGTCTCCTTTCCATGCCTTGACAAAAGCAAAATCCGCATGAAAGGCCATTTCAAGAATATGAGCTTTTCCATTAAATTCTCTTACTTCTTTACCCTCGGCGACTTCTGTTCCGTAACCAGCTGGTGTAAAAAATGCGGGAATTCCAGCACCTGCCGCACGACATCTTTCAGCCAGTGATCCTTGTGGGACTAAATCAACTTCCAATTCACCTGACAGCATCTGCCGCTCAAATTCTTTATTCTCACCCACGTAAGAAGAAATCATTTTTTTAATCTGTTTTCCTTGCAACAATAATCCCAATCCAAAATCATCAACACCTGCATTGTTACTGATACATGTCAGTCCTTTAATGTCCCGACGAACCAATTCGTTTATCGCATTTTCTGGAATCCCACAAAGGCCAAAGCCTCCTAACATAAATGTCATATTGCTTTGAACGCCTTCAAGAGCTGCCTCTACATTTTTGACTACTTTATTTAAAGCCATAAGTTTAATTTTTTACAACACATTTACTTTATAGTATTTCTCGTATCCATCTAAATTAGGATAATAATAGTCAAACCACCATCAATTATTTTGGTGATGAATATCCTTTTTGATCGATCATCATTTTAGAGATAATTTCACACATGATCTCTGATGTCCCACCACCAATTTGTCCTAATCGCGTATCTCTAAACATCCGCGCCATGGGATAGTCTTCCATAAAGCCATAACCGCCAAACATTTGCAAGCATTGCGTCATGACTTTATCGGCCAATTGGGTGCCTAGTAATTTGGCCATTGAAGCTTCTTTGACACAGTAATCTCCATTTTGATACCTGTCATATAAGCTGTAAACGAAGATTTTATTCATTTCAATTTCAGAAGCCATTTGGGCTATTCTGTGACGCAGCACTTGAAACTGATTAAGTTTTTTCTTAAAAGCTTCTCGCTCGTTGATGTATTGCAATGTTACTTCTAATGCATATTCAGAAGCAGCTGCTCCACCCAGCGCCATCGATAGACGTTCGGAAACAAAGTGCTGCATGATGTAGAAAAAGCCTTGATTTTTTCGGCCCAATAAGTTTTCAGCCGGCACTTTTACATTGTCAAAAGCAATTTCACCTGTATCAGAAGCTCGCCATCCTAGCTTGTCCAATTTAGTTGCACTCAAGCCATCTGAATCTCTATCCACAATAAATAAGCTGATGCCTTTAGCACCCATATCAGGATCTGTTTTGGCCACAACGATTAAAAAATCGCTTAAGACTCCATTGGTGATAAAGGTCTTTGATCCATTGATGACATAGTGATCGCCTTCGAGGACGGCTGTCGTTCTAACCGCTTGCACATCTGATCCACCAAATGGTTCTGTGATTGCTAGACAACCGACTTTTTGACCTAAAATACCAGGTACTAAATAGTTTTGCTTTTGCTCTTCATTTCCTTCTGCATTTATATGAGTTAATGCTAGGGTAGGGTGCGCACCGATTGATGCACCAAAGCCACCCGAATTCATGCGTGTTATTTCTTCATTAAAAACGACATCGTGCCAAATATCCAAGTCCAAGCCCCCATATTTCTCAGGAAAATTCAGACCGAAATAACCCATCTCTCCAAATTTCAGATAGATGTCTTTTGGCAGTTCACCGTCCTTTTCCCATTGCTCTATATTTGGACGAACTTCCTTTTCCAAAAAAGCTCTGAAGGAACTCCTAAATAACTTGTGTTCTTCTTTAAAATAACTCATAATTGAAATTTGATAATGAATAGCATTTTTGCATTTGGTAAATGATACTTTTATTCCACCTGTAATAATAAAAATCCAGCCTCTACATTCTGTCCTTGTTCAGCATATACCTCTGTTACTTTTCCATCCTTTACGGCTACAATCGTATTTTCCATTTTCATAGAAGAAATAACCATCAACGGGTCATCAGTTTTTACTTCCTGACCTGATTCCACCAGTACTTGAATAATTTGAGAAGGCATTGGTGCTTCATAACCACCTTCTGTTTTATCTGCTAGTGCACTAGGAAAACGATCTTTTTTAAGGAGTGTAATATTTCCTGTTTCAGGTAAATGAATAAAATATTGATTCTCATGTTTAGTAATGGCTGCCTGATATTGGACACCATTTACTCGAAAAGAGAGTTGTGGTGGATTGACTTCATTCAGATAAACAGAATGATTATTTTCTCCTATGTGGAAATCAAAATGTTTATTGGCTTGGGCCGTATATTTAATGTTTAATTCTTCTTCTGTTAAGAGATACGTCACCTCTTGTGGCATATATTTACTGCTTCTCCATCCTGATGGCATGCTCCGTAAAAGAGACCTTTTTTGATTTCTTTCATACCAGTCGAGTAGGGTGCTTGCTATTGCTGCCAGTTCTATTTGTTTTGCTGACTTTTGATTAAACGAAACAGCATCAAAATGATTTTCTATATAATGGGTATCGTAATCTCCGTTTTGAATGTCGGATTGTTCAAAAAGATGAAGTAAAAAATCTTGGTTGGTTGTTAAACCTAAACATTTTAAATGTTTCAACGTATATGCCATCTTCCGGTGAGCCGTACTTCTGTTTTTATCCCACACAATGATTTTGGCAATCATGGGGTCATAATGGATAGAAATTTGTGAGCCACTTTTAATGGCTGTTTCAATTCTTAATCCATCCACTTTTGGTACATCCCACAAGTGCACTTTTCCGGTTGCTGGTAGAAAATCGTTACTTGGATCTTCTGCATACAATCGTGCTTCAATCGCATAACCATTTCCCTTTACTTCATCTTGTGTCAAAGGCAAAGGCTTACCTTCAGCCACTTCAATTTGCAATTCCACTAAATCCAAACCTGTTACTTCTTCTGTTACTGGATGCTCTACTTGTAGACGTGTGTTTACCTCTAGAAAGAAAAACGTATTGGATGTATCGTCGTAAATAAATTCTACTGTCCCTGCATTATCATAGGATAATGCCTTGGCAGCTTTAACTGCTGCGTTTCCCATTTCTTGTCTTAAGACTTCCGTCAAAACAGGAGAAGGACTTTCTTCCAACACTTTTTGATATCGACGTTGGATGGTACATTCTCTTTCTAGTACATGGATGGTATTGCCGTGTTTGTCGCCAAAAATCTGAAATTCAATATGACGTCCTTTTGCAATGTATTTTTCAATGATTAATTCGTCGTCCCCAAAAGAAGACATGCTTTCTCTTTTTGCAGCTTCAATGTTCTTTTTTAGATCGACTGCTTCATAAACGATTCGCATACCTTTTCCACCACCACCTGCAGTGGCTTTGAGCAGTAGCGGAAACCCAACATTCTTGGCTTCTTTGATTAATCGTTCTATAGATTGGTCATCTCCTTGATATCCAGGGATCACTGGCACGTCATGCTCACGCATCATTGACTTCGCCTTGGACTTAGACCCCATTGATTCTATCGCAGATGCATTAGGGCCTATGAAAATAATATTTGCTTTTTCACACTTTCTCGCAAAATCTGCATTTTCAGATAAAAAGCCATAACCAGGATGAATGGCATCAGCACCATATTCTTTAGCAACAGAAAGTATTTTGTCTTGGTCAAGATATGAAAGACTAGGGCTGCTTTCTCCAATATGCACTGCTGTATCCGCTTCATGGACAAATAAGCCATCGCTGTCAGCATCTGAAAAAACGGCAATACTCTTGATACCCATTTTACGACAGGTACGGATGATTCGGGAGGCTATTTCTCCTCGGTTGGCTATTAGGATGGAATTAATCATTTATTATGGTTTGCGCTAACTAATTTTCTTGGCTGAGCTTTTTTAGTTTTACTTTGTTCCTCTGGATAAATCTTATATTTGAAATCATTCATCAAAATTCATAAATCTATCTAGTTAGAATCCTGTTTTTCCTTCTAAAAATAATTTCCTTTGCTAACTATATATTTAAAATCATAAATCAAGAATCAAAAACTTTCTTTTAAACCTAACAGATTTATAATTTATGAACTATGACTTATGATTTTTTGCCTTTACATAGAGTTATATTACAATCCCTTTGGAATTTAACTCTCTTTACCCACGAGTTATGAAAAATCTTACATCTTATATCTGAAATCACAAATCATAAATCCATCTAATTTGGATCTAGCTTTTCCATTAGATAATAATTTTATTTTTAACGATTATTATAATTCATGCATCTAAAATCCTAAATCATCTAGTTTACTTTTTAATGGATTTCTGATTTAAGATTTATGAACTATGATTTATGATTTTTTCTGCTTACGCTCAAGTCCTCCTCCCCAAATCAATGCCTCCACACCCCATAACTATCCGTACCCTTAATCTCTTGGTTATACACAATCGCAAGAGACATTCCCATATAATTCCTTGTTTCTCTTGGGTCTATCACGCCATCATCCCAGATTTCAGAACTGGAAAACCAAGCCGTTGCTTTTGATTCTGCATCTTGGATGAGCATTTGCTTCAACATTTCCCCTTTTTCTTCGTCAAATTCTTCTCCTTTGGCTTTAGCCGCACCTCGTTGAACAATCTGCATCACTCCAGCTAATTGTTCACCTCCCATGACGCCAACTTTCGCATTTGGGTAGGTGAATAAAAAACGGGGTTTATATGAGCGTCCATTCATACCATAATTACCTGCACCATATGAATTGCCTACCATTAGCGTAAGGTGAGGCACTTCACTATTTGATACTGCATTAATCAGTTTTGCACCATTCTTAATTATACCACCTTCTTCATAAGCTTTACCGACCATGTATCCTGTGGTGTTGTGAATAAAAAGAATTGGTATATCGTTTTTATTACAGAGCTGGACAAACTGTGCTCCTTTATTGGCAGATTCAGAAAAAATCACGCCATTGTTTCCAATAATTCCTACAGGGTAGCCATGAATTTTTGCCCAGCCTGTGACAATGGTGCTGCCATATTCTTTTTTGAATTCTGAAAAGTCAGAGCCATCGACAATTCTCATAATTAATTCGCGAATGTCAAATGGTGTTTTTGTATTAGCGGGAACAACGGACAATAATTCTTCTGCATCGAAAAGTGGTTCGGCAATCTCGCCAGTCGGTTCGAGATGAGGCTCTGTCACTTTAATGTGCTTCATAATTTCTCGTGCAATTCGAATGCCATCGTATTCATCTTCCGCTAAATAATCTGTCACACCAGATACGCGACTGTGCATTTCTGCACCACCCAATTCTTCTGCTGTTGATTCCTCGTTGGTTGCCATTTTTACTAACGGCGGTCCTGCTAAAAAGACTTTCGCGGATTCCTTTTGAAAAATAGCGTAGTCTGACATGCCTGGCACATACGCTCCGCCTGCTGTAGCATTTCCAAAAACAATTGAAATCGTAGAGATGCCTTGTTTTGATCGATTGGTAATGTCTCTAAAAGATCGACCACCAATATTGAAACAGCGTGCTTGGTCTGGTAGATTGGCGCCACCGCTTTCCACCAAATTGATAGAAGGCAGTTTGTTCTCCAAATTAATATCACTCACTCTTAATGATTTAACCATCGTCGCATAATCCACAGAACCTCCTTTTCGTGTCCCTACATTAGAATTGATATTGCACAGCTTTCCTTGTACTAATCCAATGCCACTAACAGATGTGCCACCTGCACCAAATCCCTTGCCTTTCAATCCTGCCAATGGCATCAATTCTAAGAAAGGGCTGTCTTCATCTAAGACCAATTCAATTCGTTCTCTTGCCAACAATTTGCCTCGCTTTCTTGCTCTTGCTATGTGGTGATCTTTGCCCTGAAAACGACTTTCTTCCATGTACTTATCGAGTTCTTCTATCAAGGCCAACATCTCTTTTCTGTTGTCTTTTGATGCTTGATTGTTAATGTTAATCGTTGATTTTAGTATTCCCATTGTTAACGGTGGCTTGCATAATAATTATGAAGTTAGATACTGAATAGTTACAAATGTATCAATTTTATACAAAAGTGACTAAATTATTTCCTCTGATAGTTGGATGAAATGATATTTACGAAATTATATACTGAATAAGAGCTATTTTGGAAAAATTATTCTTAATTTTAGACATAGTATAATGTATTCAAGCGACTATGGCGTTAAGAGTATAATGTGTATTTTAGTCAATGTTGACTAATGTTTTCTAATTATCTATGAAGGCTTCGAGAAAGGAAGAGATTTTGAGTGCTGCAACTACCTTATTCAACCAACATGGCTTTGGGGCAATAAGTCTGTATGATGTAGCCAAACACCTTGGTATATCCAGAGGTAATCTAACCTATCATTTTAAAACAAAAGACGATGTACTTGCAGCCATTGCTCAGAAAATGTGGAGTAAAATGGATGACATACTTGCAGAGTCAAGATTGTTTCCTTCATTTAAGAATTTACACAAACAGACAGTAGAGTATGTTGCTTGTCAAACTGAATTTGCATTTATTTTTCTTGATAATCAGGTGTTAACACATCCGATCATTGAAAGTGAATTTAAAGCATTTACTAAACAAGGCATTGAATCTAATAAAATGGCTCTAGCGTTTGCTATTACTAATGGAAATGTTCATCCCGAACCATTTAATGGAGCATACAATAATGTCGCTTTTTTATCTTGGAATATTGGTTCAATTTGGACACTCCAGCAAGTCAAGAGTGGTGAACTCTCCGTAGAGAATTTAGAAGTTTTGATGTGGAGCATTATCTATCCTCATTTTACTGAAAAAGGCAAGAAGGCGTTTTATGCATTTTTTGGGGATGATGTGATGGATAAATTAGGTACCGCCTTTGAAACTGAGGCGAAAGACTTCATACTGTTTTGAATAATCACACAAATAAAATATCACAAATAATTAATCAATTTTTTTTATTTAAATTGGAATGAGCAATTGATTTATCACCCTACTTAACTATCGAAAATGACTGAATCAGCACAACACATACCCACATTAATTGAACGATTCTACCGTTGGGAAAAAACCACTCCTAATAAAGTGTTTTTGCGGCAGCCAAAAGGAGATACTTGGCACACCTTGACATTTGCGGAAGCAGGTCAAGAAGCTAGGAAAATGACAACTGCACTTCGAGAAAAAGGTTTGCAGCCTGGTGACCATATTGGTATTTATTCAAAAAACTGTTACCATTGGATTTTGGCAGATTTGGCTATCCTGATGGGAGGTTATGTATCTGTACCTTATTACGCTAGTTTGACAAAAGGTCAGTTAGCGGAAGTCATTGAGTTGAGTGATATAAAAGCAATATTCTTGGGAAAATTGGATTCTTGGGGAAACAAGGCCGAAGCTATCCCAAGCTCTGTTACTGCAATTAAGTTTCCTCATTATGAAGGTAACCCTAAGGTGACTGTTGGAGATGATTGGAATACACTCATTGCAAACGCTGAGGCTGCCTCCGATAATTTTGTTCCAGATTTAGATGACTTGTGGACGATTAAATTTACTTCTGGTACAACGGGTACCCCCAAAGGAGTTATGCATCCACATCGCAATCCTGCCATGATTATGATTAATGAAGAGAAGACAAATTTCCTTGGGCTTTCTAAAATAAAGGAGCTTCGTTGTTTGTCTTTCTTACCCTTGAATCACGTCGGCGAGCGCATAGGATTAGAATTGCCTTGTATTTGGAATGGAGGGATGATTTCTTTTGCAGAAAGTCTTGATACGTTTGCAAAAAATTTACAGGACACCCAGCCCACTTTGTTTTTTGCGGTACCACGTATTTGGACAAAATTTTATTTAGGGGTACTTGCCAAAATGCCTGAAGAAAAGATGAATACTTTTTTAAAAATTCCTATACTCAAAGGCATCGTGAAAAAGAAATTGCGGACTGCCTTAGGCATGAGAGATATACAAGTAGCTGCAACTGGAGCAGCCATTACACCTGCATTTATAAAGAACTTTTATAAAAAATTGGACATACATCTCATTGAGGCTTATGGTATGACAGAAGTATGTGGGGCCATAACTAATGGCGTTGACCCAAATGGACCACAAGATTCAGTTGGTGTAGCCATTCCTTTTGGTGAAGTCAAGATTGATCCGGATACGCAAGAAGTATTGATGAAGACGCCATACATGATGACAGGTTATTATAAAAATCCAGAAAAGACTGCTGAGGTTTTGGTTGATGGCTGGATGCATAGTGGTGATAAAGGCACAATGGATGCCAAAGGAAACGTGCGTATTATTGGCAGAGTTAAAGATGCTTTTAAGACTTCAAAAGGCAGTTATATAACCCCAAACCCTATGGAAGAATTATTAATGAAAAACGATTATATCGAACAAGTATGTGTCGCAGGCCTCGGTATTCCACAACCAATAGCTTTGGTCAATCTATCAGAAATAGGTCTAGCTACCGATAAAGAAACGGTAACCGAATCAATTCTTGAAAGCATAAAACAAGTCAATGGCACAAGGGCCAATTTTGAAAAGATCTCTACAGCCATTATTCAAAAAGAAGCTTGGTCAGTTGACAATGGTATTTTGACACCAACGTTAAAAGTGAAAAGGGGCAAATTAGATGAAACGTATCAAAAGGAATACCTGAATTGGCATGAGGCGGATGATAAGGTGATTTGGTGTTAATAAGCGTTAAGCTAAAACTAATGTAACAATTCATCGAATAAATTCGACGCTATACAACTAACAGCTAACAGCTAAAAACTAATAGCTAAAAACTAACAGCTAAAAACTAACAGCAAATAGCTAACAGCTAATAGCTAAAAACTAACAGCTAGTAGCTAATAGCTAAATACTAAATAGAAATACTAATCCGATGCACCCCCGGCAGATACGTCTTCTTCAACAGGCTTTCTACCGTTTGGAAATGTCCTTCATTATTCACAAAATCAACAGCACTCACATCTAGGATGATGACAGGAAAGGACAATATATTTCTAAAGTACTCAAAATAGGAATCTTGGATTGTTTGAAGATAGTCGTCTTGTATTTGTTGTTCGTACTCTCGGCCTCGAAGGTCAATGTTCTCCATGAGTTCGGGTATTGATCGATGGAAATAAACCAAAATATCTGGATTCGGAAAAGACCCACCGAAGGCGTTAAACATTTTGGCAAACATTCGATATTCTTCTTCGCCTAAATTTTTGCGTGCAAACAACAATGATTTGACAAAGCCATAATCGGCGACAGTG
Organism: uncultured Saprospiraceae bacterium; assembly: GCA_937997635.1. Lineage (GTDB taxonomy): Bacteria > Bacteroidota > Bacteroidia > Chitinophagales > Saprospiraceae > CALFUK01. The sequence goes on from CALLFA010000231.1 coordinate 20,501, forward strand.
AATGAAGAAAACAAATCTTGATTGATCAAATTGCGTTGGAGCTGTTTGATGCGCTCAGTCATGAAAAACAATTCTACTGCAAAAGCGAATCGTTCTTGATTTTCATAAAAATAGGGTAGAAATGGATTCTCATCGAACTTTTCAAGAATCAATCTACATCCATATTTGCTCTCCAATCTTTCACAAAATGAAGTTTTACCGGAAGCAATGTTGCCTTCGATTACGATGTAGTTGTATGGAAAGGGGTTATTTACCAATTCTTCTCACAGCTGATTGATCCGAGCTGGAAAGATATAATTCTTCAATGGTCTTTTGTAAGATTGGGTGGATAAACGTATGATTAATTTCCTTCATAGGTGCCAAAACGAAATTCCTTTCATGGATAAACGGATGAGGAATTGTCAAATTTTTAGTTTCTATGATTGTGGCTCCATAGAAAAGAATGTCAATATCGATGGTACGTTCGCCCCATTTTCGCGTTTGTTCACGACCAATGGTGTATTCTATTTTATCAATCAAAGAGAGGACGACGTGAGGATTATGGAAAGATTGAACTTCAACCACACTATTGACGAAATCATCTTGGTCCGTCACTCCCCAAGGTGCTGTTGTGTAATAGGATGACTTCTGTCTTATTTCTCCAATAAACTTTCCAATAAAGCTTTCCGCCTTTTTTATGTTGTCAAGTTTTGAACCCAAATTAGATCCCAAGCCTAAGTAGATGGTTGCCAATGTCTACGCTCCTTTCTTTATAGCCGCCAAATATTTGCTAAGTTCTTTTTTCACAATAGGAAATAAGAAAAATAGACCAATCATATTTGGAAAGACAAGTCCGAGTATCATAGCGTCTGAGAATCCCCAAACTGATTTCATATTTGCTGCAGCGCCGATTATGACGAATAGCAAAAATGTAATTTTATATACTAAGTCAGATATTTTGCTTTTACCAAATAAATACATCCAAGATTGTAGGCCATAGTAAGACCAAGATATCATGGTTGAAACTGCAAACAGAACAACACAGAAGGTCAAGAATATATTGGAATAGGGAATGAATTTTGCGAAAGCTGCAGAAGTTATACCAGCACCTTTAACTTCGATGCCATCGATCATGACTCCTCCATTACCTGCATCTCCGTATTCAAATACACCACCTGAATTGTATATGATGATGACTAGTGCCGTCATTGTACAAATGACAACAGTATCAATGAACGGTTCCAATAAAGCGACCAATCCTTCAGAGGCAGGAAATTTCGTTTTTACAGCAGAGTGGGCGATAGATGCTGAACCAGCTCCGGCCTCATTGGAAAATGCTCCTCTTCTGAAGCCTAGTAATAAGACACCAAACATGCCACCTAGACCAGCTTGTGGAGAAAATGCAGTTTTAAATATCAATCCCAAGGCATCGTCTACATAGGTAATGTTGGTAATAATAATGTACAAACATGCCAGCATATATAAGCCTGCCATGAATGGAACTATCTTTTCGGTAACAGAGGCAATTCTTTTGATTCCACCGATTATAATGATTCCAATTAATATTGCCATCACGACCCCGATACCTGTGAGTGATCCGGCAGAAGTCATATTGAATAAAGCTGCTAATTCTTGTGCTGCTTGATTCGATTGCGCGGCATTACCACCAGCAAAAGATGCGAAAATGCACAGAACTGCAAACACAACAGCTAGTATCTTACCGAGTGTAGTAAATCCTCTTTCTTTGAGTCCTTTTGATAAATAGTACATTGGCCCACCATAGACAGTTCCATCTTCGGCAACATCTCTGTATTTGACACCTAATGTACACTCAACAAATTTAGAGGACATACCTAAAAGGCCACAGATGATCATCCAAAAGGTAGCACCTGGTCCTCCAATAGCAATCGCAAGGGCGACACCAGCAATATTTCCATTTCCTACAGTACCCGATACTGCAGTAGCAAGTGCCTGAAAGTGACTGACTTCACCATCTTTACTTTCATCTCTTATCGTATCAGGGATGTCCCCATCAGCGATATTGACCATCGCTCTTTCCGAAGCTCCTTCATGGCTTTCAATGTCATCATACTTACCACGCACCACATTCACAGACGTTCCAAAATGTCGAAGATTGACGAAACCAAAGAATATGGTAAAGAATAATGCACCTAATACTAATAATATGAGAACAAGTGGAATACCCGCTATTTCAACGAATACTATATCTTGACAGACTTGTGAGAAAGGTGCAAATGCTCTATCTATTCGTTCATCTAACCCTTGACCATAAGCAAATGAGGCAAATGGCAACATACAAAGCACATATAGGAATCTCTTCATGATTGTTTTCATTAATCTGTTTGTCAAGGTAATGATATTCTTGAATACAGACTAAGATGAAAACAAAATTATGTATCGATAATATTACGTATTATTGTAATATGTTTTCTAAAAGAATTTGCCTTATATCAATTGCAGTCCTGTTCTTAGCAGCTTGCCAGCAACAAGAGACAGTTGTCATGAAAGAAGATGGTAGCATTGAATTGGTGGTTGAACATGTCGCAGGAGATAATTATACGTACGATACAGGAGATGAGTCCATCTCATATATGAACTATCCCTTTAATGTTGGCTATGTAAGAGGATACAAATCAGAAACGGTCAAATGCATCCTTGTATCTAAGGAAGTATCTGCTAGAAGTCGGATTTTGGCAAAACCAATAGGTCTTTTTAGTACAATAGAGAAAGACACACGAAATAGTTATATCATTGCAATTCCTTCTGATTCAACGTCTCACAGCATTGAAATGGAAAATTTTTCAGATTTAGTGACAAAGTATAGCTCTGTCAAGAACATTATTGAGTTTTGGTTATTAAACAGATGCGGATTTGGTTGTGTGAAAAGTGAAGGATGGGGTAATGAGTCAGCAGCAAAATTCGTTTTAGAAAAACTTAAAGAAACATAGCCGTATTGGAATATGCATCCAAAAAGAAGAAGTTAATTAAAATCGAGAACCAAAGCTCTAGGGGTAATGCCCCGTTTATCCTCCATTCGAAAAAGTTTCAAAATGACTTTTCTTTGGTTGTGTTTGATCAATTGCAAAGCAACAAGGAGGATTGGTTAAAGCTTATTCCTGATAATATTTTCTTTTCGTTTCCATTTCTGGAAATGATAGAACACACTCCTCCAAAAGGAATCAAACCTTTGTACGCAATTTTGAGTCAAAACGACAAACAAATTGCGGTGCTGTCGCTACAGCTAAAAGACATCGATCTTTCAGAAAGCATGAATTTTAATGAAGGATTTAAAAAGGAAAACGCTATTCAACGCTTTGGGACAGCCGTCAGAAAAAAAGCAGCAGGCATAGCAAAGTTCACCACGTTGATTTGTGGGAATGTCTTATTGACAGGAGAGTATGGTTTTCATTTCGCAGATAATACAATTCTGTATAAAGATCAATTTAATATCATTGAGAAATCTTTAGATACCATTGTCCAGCTCTTATCTAAGAATGGCTATCCATGTGGTCCTGTTTTGATGAAGGACTACTATAAGGATAAAGAGTTCTCCCTAAATAACTTGGAAAGTAAGTTTACTGAATTTGCTGTTCAACCCAATATGATCCTCAATATTCGCGACGAATGGAATGAATTTGGAGATTATCTGTCTTCAATGAAATCTAAATATCGAGTAAGAGCCAAGCGTGCCTTCAAGAAATTAGGCGAAGATGTGGTTAAGCAAGAAATGACAATTGAGGACATTGAACTCAACGAGCAAAAACTCTTTGATCTCTACATGGAGACAGCAAGTGAAGCTGATTTCAATCTGTTTACACTTCCAGTAAATTACTTCTCGCTTTTGAAGAAGCAGTTGGGTGATAAAATCAAGGTCGTGTCTTACATACTCGACGGTAAAATAATTGGTTATTACACCATTTTGTTTAACACAGAATACATGGAGGCGCATTATCTAGGCTATGATAAATCCAAAAATGCCGCTCGCCAGATATACCTCAATATGCTTTACGATCTCATAAAGGAAGGGATTGATGCAAGTGTCGATAAAATACAATTTGCCCGAACAGCCTTAGAAATTAAAAGTTCTGTAGGAGCAGTTCCATATGATATGCTAGTCTATCTCAAACACAAATCTACTTGGAAGAATAAACTCGTTCCAAGGCTGCTTGGATTTATGGTGCCGGATAAGGAGTGGGTGCCGAGATCACCATTCAAGTGAGAGTAGTTCTTGATGCGAGACGCCTACAAGGACTGTTGCGTCGCTGAAGGGTCCCGCCTCTGCAAAAATAGAAACGAAATCTCCCAACGTAACGAAAAATTTGTGGACTGAAACTAATTTCGCATTTTCGCTTTACTTCATTATGCTAGTAAGATTTACACATTGCTTTATCATATCTATTCTCTTTATAACTTCTTCTTTGAATGCTCAAGAGGCAACACAAGACACGATTACTTCCAAATATTCAGCAACGCTACCTACTCATTTTTTTATCAAGAACAATGAATATTTCAATCCTTACACCGAAGGCTTTACGGGTATCGGCGTGATTGTACAACCAAGTGCTTCTTATCATTTTGATGAAAAAAGTAAACTGACAGTTGGGGTGCATTTTCTCAAATATTCTGGCTTGAATTCTTTTTCAGAAATTATCCCCTTGATCAGATTTGAATCGCAACTGCTCGAATTGCTGACATTGATCGTCGGGAATATAGATGGTGCAAGTAAACACAAGTTGTCAGAACCATTGTATAGATATGATCTTGATTATCAAAATAGGGTAGAGTATGGACTCCAAGTATTGATCTCATCTGAAAGGATTAAATCTGATACCTGGTTGCATTGGGACCAGTTTATTGAAAAAAATGATCCCTTTCCAGAGGAGTTGTTTGTTGGGAATGTCACTCGATTTGACTTGGTAAAAAAACAGAAAGTAGATTTCAGCATCAATACAGAATTGTTGATTTCACATGTTGGTGGCCAGATTGATAAAGCATCAAATCCAGATAGGACTTTATTAAATTATTCAATCAGCCCTTCTGTTAGCTTCGGCTTGCAGAAACTTAATTTGACATTCATCCCTGGATTCTATAATTTCTCTATTGTCAATGGCAACCAATTGAATAACGGACTGCTCTTTCTAAGCGAAGAATCTGGTCATGGATTTTGGTATCAACTTAAATCTGATCTTAAAAAATTGGAATGGACAATCGGGTTCTGGGATGCCACTAATTTTTATTCTCCGATAGGGGAGTCATTATATTTTTCTTACAATGATGAAACTAGAAATCTCATATCAAGTGAACGATCATTAGTAACATCGAGTCTTCATTTTCCTTGGCAGCCATTTGAGTATTTACATTTGGATGTTGGATACAGAGGCTATTACGATACTGATACTCGTCAATTTGATTATACAGTTTATTTTAATTGTTTAGTTAGTTTATATTTATTAAAATGAATGTGGCAATAGGAACGGAGTTCTTTGCCTCAGTTCGATTATGCTTTAGTATTGGTAACCGACTCGAAGGTCTCCGTACCTCTCGATTAATAAACATTAACCCTATGCCCCAAATAAACTTCTACGTAATCTTCATCACAGCTTTATTCCCTATACTCCTAGGTGCCATTTACTACAACCCTAAAGTCTTGGGTACAGCATGGATGAATGCCGCTGGCATCACAGAAGAACATGTGCGAGGTGGTAACATGATTAAGACTATTCTGCTCAGTTATTTGTTCGGCTTATTCTTATCCTATATTTTATTCTTATTCGGCGTTCACCAAAGTAGTCTCTACCAATTATTCTTGCATGAACCAGAATTACAAGAACAAGGCTCGGAAATTAACACGCTAATTACCAATTTCATGAACGACTATGGGGATAAGCATAGAACATTTGGGCATGGTGTTATTCATGGAGTGGAATTGATGACAATGATGAGCTTTGCTTTGATAGGCATCAGCTGTTTGCACGAGCGTCGATCACTGAAGTATATGTGGATCCACCTCTTGTTTTGGGTAATTTGCGGTGGACTCATGAGTGGTGTTTTGTGCGCTTTTGTTTAAGCATTTGTTTTCCAGTTGACTGATCGATATTTTTTACAATATTGATCCAAACCTTTTCTTAGTGTCCTTGTTAAAAAGCATTGCAGTCCAAATGATAAATAAGGAATGCTTTTTGATTTACATTAAATTTTACAGAAATAAATCTATATGAAAAACTTGTTACTATCGTTCTTGTGTATCCTCATAGCAGGAAGCATTATGGCACAAGACATTGAATTTCCATCAATCGATAAAAGTCCGATGGATGCTATTACCTATCCTAGATCAGCAGCTTTTGCAAATTACTTGGATGCTGATGATCCTGACCGTTCTCCAAAAATCAAAGTGTTGTACAGCCGTCCATACAAAAATGACCGAGATGTTTTTGGTGGGCTACTTAAGTTTGGCGAAGAGTGGAGATTAGGTGCAAATGAAAATACTGAAATATCTTTTTATCAAAATGTTGAAATAGACGGTGTGACGATTCCGCGAGGGACATACACGATGTTTGCCGATGTCAATAATGACAATTGGGTAATTAAATTATCAACGCAAAGACACACTGCTGGAACCACAAACAGAGATATGGACCAAGATGTTGCATCATTTAAGGTGATGACATCTGAAACCAAAGAAGTTAGAGAGCAATTGACAATAGGATTTCAAAAAGTAAATGAAGGAAATGTCGATATGATTGTTGAATGGGACGATACGAGAGCAGTACTACCGATTAACTTGAATGCGCCGACGATGGAATCAGACGATAAAAGTCCAATGGATCTAGTCGCTTATCCTGCACGGTCAAAATATCAGAACCACTTAAAAGCCGATGAACTAGACGCTAATGTTCCGAAAATTCGTGTATTGTATAGCAGACCACAAGCAAACGGCAGAACGATATTTGGTGAGTTAGTCCCTTATGGTGAAATGTGGAGACTTGGAGCAAACCAAACAACAACTGTGACTTTCTTCCAACCTGTATCCATAGGTGGTACTGATTTGAGAGCAGGTACGTACGGTATATTTGCTAATGTTAATGAAGGCGCATGGGAATTTATAGTACATAAAAACACACAATCTTGGGGTCATGCTAATCATGATGAGGAAGATAATATTGTGACTGTAAAAGCTGCAACAGCTAAAACACCAACTACTTTAGAAGCATTGTCTGTAGTCATAGATGAAGTCAGTGATAAAGAGGCGCATATTATTTTTGGATGGGAAAATACAATGGCTAAACTGCCAGTGATGTTTAAATAGAAAAGTCAATTTTTGATATATACAGCCTCGGTTCTTGTACAAGAATTGGGGCTTTTTGTTTTTCATATAAAAGAACTTTGTCATAAAACATGTTTACTTTTAATTCATTATTATTGAAATACAAAAAACTTTAAAATATGACAATTGACCAGATTCAAAATAGACTGATAGACGGTAATAAAAGATTTGTTGCCGATTCACTGGAAGGAAAATTACAAGACAGCTCTCGTCGACAAGCTTTAGCCAGTGGTCAAGAACCGTTTGCCATCATCTTGAGTTGCGCAGATAGTCGAGTCGTCCCTGAACTTGTTTTTGATACAGGACTTGGTGAATTGTTTGTTGTTCGCGTTGCTGGAAACATCGCCAACAGCTCATCTATTGGTAGTATCGAATATGCAGTAGCGCATTGTGGTGCTCAAGTTATTGTCGTTATGGGGCACGAGAGTTGTGGTGCAGTGTCGGCAGCTGTGGCAGGTGGTGATAATGGTGCACACATAAATCATTTAGTCGAACATATAATGCCTGCCTTGGATGCGATGCCAGCAGATGCATCTTTGAAAGATAAGGTCATCAAAAATGCTCAAGTATCTAGGCAGAATTTGTTGGACAATTCTCCGATCATTAAGGATGCAGTAGATAAGGGGACAGTACAAGTGTTGGCCGCATACTATACAATTTCGACAGGTACGGTTGAGTTTGTGTAACAAGTAAATGACCCAATGTCGTTTAGTGATGGATTAAATGGCGCTGGAGGTAATTGTTTGATCACCAATGAATGATATTAAAGGCATTGAGTAATGAAAAAAGGACTACCACAAAAAGTGATAATCCTTTTAATTAAAATCTCTAGTGAGCTATTTACATTTTTTACTTTACGCCAAGTGGTATTGGCACGAAAGTATTCTCCCACACAATTCCTATGATTGCAGAATTATCTTTGATTTCGTCTATGACAAACATGAATGTCTCTATTGATTCACTCATTTTCACTGATGACACCTCTATCGCTAAATTTGGTTCTTTATCCTTATATGGACTCCATCTTGCTTCGCTATGTGTATAAAAATGAACCTTCCATTTATCAGCACTAGGGACTGTTAGTATCGCATACGTACCCGCTGGTAGAGCTTGGCCAGCAATAGTGACATCATCACTAAATGTTATTTTACTAGCAGCATTAGCACCAGTTCTCCAGACTTTACCGTAAGGAACCAGTCCTTCTGCAGAGAAAATATCCCTACCTTTTTTACCAGGTCTTGAATATTCGATGGTCACGTCCGTCGTACCAACAACTTGAGATAATGTTGAAGCTGGCGAAGGCTGTACTTTTTTCTTAGCCATATCATCTTGTGCTACCATAAATGTTGTTAACAGAAGAGCAAAGCTTAAAAGAATTAATTTTTTCATAGTTTGATTTTTTAGTGTGTAATCAAAAGTCAAAACAGACTGATGCTCCTTATGTTTATGAAATGCTATAAAAAGTGAAAAGTCTGAGTTGACATTGTAATGGTTAATAAATGTTATGAATGGTCAAATGGGATTGGTGATTCGGCTATTTCTAGTATATTGAATCGTACATTTCAAAACACATGATCATGAAATACATAATTGCTTTCCTATTTATTACGCTTGCATATTCTTATTCATATGCTCAATCCATGGATGAAGATGTCATTGACGTCATAAAAAAACATGGTCTAGAGCAAAGTGAGGTCATGGATCATGCCAGTTGGATGACAGATGTATATGGTCCTCGATTGACTGGTTCTCCAATGTTAGATAAAGCTACGGAGTGGGCGCAGCAAAGACTGTCTGATTGGGGAATGTCAAATGTACATTTACATGAGTGGGGGCCTTTTGGCAGAGGATGGCAAATGGATCATTTTGAAATGCACACAGAAGGCCCGACCTATTGGCCGATAATTGCATATCCGAAAGCTTGGTCTCCAACTGTTCAAGGAAGTGCTGAAGTTGTTTATTTACAAGTCATTGATGAGGCAGACTTAGCACAGTACCGTGGTAAACTAAGTGGAAAATTTGTGATGATTGATACCATTAGAAATGTTGACCCACCTTTCGAAGCTATGGGTGCACGGCACGATGTAGAAAGCCTATTCTCTATGGCTACAGCAGGTCAACCAACTCCTCGTCCAAGAAGAGGAAATAGAGTAGGGTTCGAACTCAATAAAAAAATATGGGACATGCTCGAAAGAGAAAACCCTTTGGCTGTGCTAGATAGGAGCTATAAAGGAGACTTAGGTACTGTATTTGTTTCAGGTGCAAGAACAGCAGATGGAAGTGCAAGAGATAAGGGTAAAACTGTCGTTCCACAGGTGACGTTGTCTGTAGAGCACTACAACCGTTTGTTTAGAATGATGAATAAAGGTGTCCCTGTTAAACTAAGTATTGATTTAAGGACACAATACACCAATGCTGATGAAATGGAGCACAACATCATCGCTGAAATCCCTGGTACTGATCTCAAAGACGAGGTGGTTATGTTTGGTGCACACTTTGATTCATGGCATACGGGTACTGGTGCAACAGATAATGCGGCTGGTTCATCAGTCATGATGGAAGTGGCTAGGATTTTAGTCCAAACGATAAAAGAGACTGGTGTACAACCTAGAAGGACGCTACGTCTCGCCCTTTGGACAGGAGAAGAACAAGGCTTGTTTGGTTCAAGAAATTATGTTGGTGACTTTTTTGCTGATTTTGGCGAATCTGGTTTCACACCACAAGAACTAAAACCAGCAAATGAAAACGTATCTGCTTACTATAATTTAGACAACGGTACAGGAAAAATAAGAGGTGTTTATCTACAAGGCAATGAATCCGTAAGATCGATATTCAGAGAGTGGTTGGAGCCGTTTGAAGACTTAGATGCAAAGACGTTGACCTTGCGAAATACAGGAGGGACAGACCATTTACCATTTGATGGTGTTGGTATTCCAGGTTTCCAATTTATTCAAGATCCAATGGCGTATTTTAATCGAACGCACCATTCCAATATGGATAACTTTGATCATTTGGTCGAAGAAGACCTTAGTCAAGCAGCAACCATTATTGCAAATTTTGTGTGGCAGACATCACAACGAGATGAACGATTACCACGTAAAGTTAGAGCCGAAGATGAGATGGCTGAAAGGCGTGCTGAGCGAGCAGAGTCTGGAGCCAATGTCGTGGCCCATGATTTAACAGGTGATTGGACGTATACTGTAGAAGTGCCTGGTATGACAGTAGCTGGAGATATGGTCATAAAAGAAAATAATGGTAAGTATGATTTGATCATTTCAAGCGAAGCTGCTCCTGGAGAATCTGAAACAATCACAGGAGTGGCAACCAAAGACAACACCATGACCTTTGATTACGATACCAACGCACAAGGGATGGACATCAAAATCAACATGAATTTGGATTTCACTAAAAATAAGATGGCAGGCCTTATGACTGCAGGGTCTTTTGGGTCTTTTCCGGTGAAAGGGAAGAGGAAGTAAATACCTCTAAGTGGATGATTGGCTAAACTTTTACAAGCAATAAAGTTTCCTAGGGTCAGGTAGACTTAATATCTGGTACTAGACCTCAGGATATGACAAGTGTGCTCGCGGGCTTACATCATAAATGTTTTAAGCAAACACCTTACGCATGGCCTCCCCCCACTTACCCATATCCTCCATCGTACCCGTACTCACTCGACACCAATTATTTAGCGGCGGAAACGGACGACCGACACGTACATTATGCACAAGCATTTTATCAACCAACTGAGCTTCATCCATCCCTGTTTCTACAAACACAAAATTTGTGTGAGATTTAATGGCTCTCATTCCAAGTTCATCAGCAACAGTGTAAATGTATTCTTTAGCCTCATTATTCATTTTTAAAGAATAGTTATAAAACTCCTTGTCTTCTAGTGCTGCAATTGCACCAGAAAGCCCCATCATATTGACATAACTCATCACTTTTGGCTTTAGCATATTTATGATGTC